>NZ_BAAJYT010000010.1:0-55694 GCF_057541515.1 Acidovorax sp. KNOB132 | reverse complement strand
CGGGCGCGGCGGCGCCGGAGGGCTCAGCGCCCCTTGCGGAACGTTTTACCGGAAGAGGTCCGCCGGCGGGCTTGCCGGCTAGGCCGGCGCGGGGCGGCAGGCCGGTGTGCTGGGTCAGCATGCGGCCGGCCACGGGCTGCTGCGCGGCCTTGTTGAACGCCACGCCCTTGGCCGGCGGCGCCTTGCGTTGTGGCGCCACCGGGGCCACGGTGCTGTTCTTTCGGCGCGCGCTCTGGTAGCTGCCGTCCGTCATCGGCTGGAAGGTCGGGATCAGGTGGTGCTTGCCGTTGCCGATCAGGTCGGCCCGGCCCATGGTCTTCAGCGCCTCGCGCAGCAGCGGCCAGTTGTTGGGATCGTGGTAGCGCAGGAAGGCCTTGTGCAGGCGCCGGCGCTTTTCACCGCGCACGATGTCCACCGCCTCGCTGTCGCGGCCGATCTTGCGCAGCGGATTCTTGCCCGAGTGGTACATGGCCGTGGCCGTGGCCATGGGGCTCGGGTAGAAGGTCTGCACCTGGTCGGCACGAAAGCCGTTCTTCTTGAGCCAGATGGCCAGGTGCATCATGTCCTCGTCGCTCGTGCCCGGGTGCGCGGCGATGAAGTACGGGATCAGGAACTGCTTCTTGCCCGCCTCTTCGCTGAACTGCTCGAACATCTGCTTGAACTTGTCATAGCTGCCGATGCCCGGCTTCATCATCTTGGTGAGCGGACCCTGCTCGGTGTGCTCGGGAGCGATCTTGAGGTAGCCGCCCACGTGGTGCTGCACCAGCTCCTTCACGTATTCGGGCGACTTCACGGCCAGGTCGTAGCGCAGGCCGGAGCCGATCAGGATCTTCTTGATGCCCTTGAGCGCGCGGCCGCGGCGGTAGATCTTGATGAGCGGGCCGTGGTCGGTCGTGAGGTTCTGGCAGATGCCCGGGTACACGCAACTGGGCTTGCGGCACGCGGCCTCGATCTCCGGGCTCTTGCAGCCCAGCCGGTACATGTTGGCCGTGGGGCCGCCTAAGTCGGAGATGGTGCCGGTGAAGCCGCTCACCTTGTCGCGGATGTCCTCGATCTCCTGGATGATGGAGTCCTCGGATCGGCTCTGGATGATGCGGCCTTCGTGCTCGGTGATCGAGCAAAAAGTGCAGCCGCCGAAGCAGCCGCGCATGATGTTCACGCTGAAGCGGATCATCTCCCACGCCGGGATCTTGGTCACGCCGTCGTGGCTGCCGTTCTCGTCGGCGTAGCTCGGATGCGGGCCGCGCGCGTAGGGCAGATCGAACACGTAGTCCATCTCGGCCGTGGTCAGCGGGATGGGCGGCGGGTTGATCCACACATCGCGCGCCGTCGGGCCTTCGCCGTGGGCCTGCACCAGGGCACGGGCGTTGCCGGGGTTGGTCTCGAGATGCAGTACCCGGTTGGCGTGGGCGTAGAGCACCGGGTCGCTCCTGACCTGCTCGTAGCTGGGCAGGCGGATCACGCTGCGCTCGCGCGGCGGCACCTTGAGCTTGGCCTTGAGGTTCGGGTTGGCCACGAACAGCATCGGCTGGATGGCGGGGTTGGGCTCGGCGGATTTCGAGCCATTTTGCCCTTGCGCCCTAGTATCCATTGGCATGGATGCTATCGAATCAGGAGCATCCTCCTTGCTGCAGGTGCTGCCTTGGGCGGCGGCCTGCTCGCTGGTCGTCATGTAGGGGTTGACGTGCGCCTCGACGCGGCCGGGCTCGTCCACGCTGGTGGAGTCGATCTCGAACCAGCCCTGGCCGGTTTCGTCGTCGGAGCGGCGCACGAAGGCGGTGCCGCGCACGTCGGTGATCTGCTCCACGGGCTCGCGCGCGGCCAGGCGGTGGGCCACTTCGACGAGCGCGCGTTCGGCGTTGCCGTACAGCAGCAGATCGCACTTGGCGTCCACCACGATGGAGCGGCGCACCTTGTCGCTCCAGTAGTCGTAGTGGGCGATGCGGCGCAGGCTGCCTTCGATGCCGCCCAGCACGATGGGCACGTCCTTGTAGGCCTCGCGGCAGCGCTGGCTGTACACGATGGCCGCGCGGTCGGGGCGCTTGCCGCCCACGTCGCCAGGAGTGTAGGCGTCGTCGCTGCGGATCTTCCGGTCGGCGGTGTACCGGTTGATCATGGAATCCATGTTGCCCGCCGTCACGCCCCAGAACAGGTTGGGGCGGCCCAGGGCCTTGAAGGCATCGGCGCTCTGCCAGTCGGGCTGGGCGATGATGCCCACGCGAAAGCCCTGCGCCTCCAGCGTGCGGCCGATCACGGCCATGCCGAAGCTGGGGTGGTCGACGTAGGCATCGCCCGTCACCAGGATCACGTCGCAGCTGTCCCAGCCGAGGCGCTCCATCTCGGTGCGGCTCATGGGCAGGAACGGGGCCGTGCCGAAGCGTTTCGCCCAATAGGGGCGATAGCTGGTCAGCGGCTTCGCGGCGCGCGCGAAAAAGGAAACGTCAACGGGGGCGTTCATGGAGGGCAAGGCGTGGGGAAGCCGCGATTTTAGGCTTTCGGGCCTTTCCTGTCGAAACCGAAGGCCAAGGCGCGTGCCCGCGCCCTGCGCCGCAGGGGGTCAGCCGCGGGTGGCGAGCGGCTTGGCGGCGGTCTCGGTGCGCGGCGTGGCGGGCCCCGATCGGCCCTTCACCATTCGCCGGAGGCACGCACCCGCTGGTCCAGATCCGGTGCGGGCGGCTCGCCGTAGGGCGAGTGCAGTTCGGTGGCTCTGGCGGTCCAGGCGGTAGGAATAGCGGCCAAGGCGCCCTCCTCCACGCGGCCCGGCCCGTTGGCACCGGCCAGGGCAGCGGGAAACACCATGGCGTTCATCACGTGGGTCAGCGCAGCGGCAAGCATGGCGGGTCCTTTTCATGCGGGGTTGCCGCCAGCGTATGGCGGCGGGGTGACTGTTTCGTGTCAACGAAAAAGGGCCCGCCGAAAAGGGAGCCCTTTGTGTGCCAACGGCCACACCGTCGGGAAGCGAAGGGTTATTTCGCCAGCGTCAGCGTGCCCTTCATCAGCGCGGAATGGCCGGGAAAGGAGCAGAAATAGGCATAGGACTCGCCGGCCTTGAGCGCCTGGGTGGAGAACGTCACCGAATCGCTCTCGCCGCCGCCCACGATCTTGGTGTGCGCGATCACCCGGGCGTCCGCGTCCTTCACGTAGTTCTTGGCGCCCCGGCGGCGATGCCATCCGTGGCCACGGCCTGCAGGTCGGCGGCCTTGCTCAGCACCCAGTTGTGGCCCATGGCGGTCTTGGGAAGCTTGCCCACGTGCTTGAGCTTGACGGTGAATTGCTTGCAGCTTTGCGGCACCGCGAGGGTCGCCTTGTTGAATTGCATCGCATCGTTGCCGTCGATCTCGGCCGTGCAGTCGGCGGCCCAGGTGGGGCCAGCCGCCAATACCAGGGCCAGCGCCGCAAATTTCCAGTGGTTTGCCATGAGGTCTTCCTTCTTCATAAAACAGGTGCTTGCGCCTGGCGTTGCCGGGCTGCTCCATGCAGCCGGGCGAAGCAACAGCGCGATGCAGGGAGCGTATGCGCGGGGCCCCTGCAGCGCCTTGAGGTGCATCAAGCCTTGTGCCGAACGCCGTCCATGGACCCGGCGTGCAGTTAAGCTCCGCCGCCCATGCCCTACACCGTGCGAACCCCCACCCACAGCGAACTGGTCATCAAGAAAAGCCGGTTCATCGGCTGCGTGCAGCCCATGGCGGACCGCGCGTCGGCCCAGGCCACCGTCGATGCGCTGTGGCAGCAGCACCCCGGTGCCGCGCACGTCTGCTGGGCGCTGCTGGCGGGCGGCCAGTCGGCCGCGGTGGACGACGGCGAACCCGGCGGCACCGCGGGCCGGCCGATGCTGGAGGTGCTGCGCCACCAGGACCTCGAAGGCGTGCTGGCCACCGTGGTGCGCTATTTCGGCGGCGTCAAGCTGGGTGCGGGCGGGCTGGTGCGGGCCTACACCGACACCATCGCGCAGGCGCTGCTGCCGGCCGAGAAGGTGCCGCTGCAGCGCATGGTGGCGCTGCAGTGCGAGGTGCCCTACGCCCTGGAGGGCCTGGTGCGCCGCGAGGTCGAGGCGGCCGGCGCCACGCTGGGCGAGGTGGCCCACGGCTCGCTGGTGGCCGTGCGCATCCAGTTGCCTCAGCCGCAGGAGGCGGCGTTCGTGCAGCGGCTGAACGACGCCTGCCAGGGCCGGATCGGCTGGATCGCGCCGTAGCGCCGCCATCGCCTGCGCCGAAAGTGCCCTGCACCTACAGGCCCCACCCTGCGGCCCGGGGACACTCAGCCATTCGCCACCCCTGAGGAGATCGACCCATGAGCCCACCCCTGGACGCCATCATCATCGGCGCGGGATCGGCAGGCCTTGCCGCGTTGCGCGAGGTTCGCAAACGCACCGACCGCGTGCGGATCGTCAACGATGGCCCCTGGGGGACCACCTGCGCGCGGGTGGGCTGCATGCCCTCCAAGATGCTGATCGAAGCGGCCAACGCCTACCACCGGCGCCACGCATTCGACACCTTCGGCCTGCGCGGCGGGGGACGGCCTCTCCGTCGACATGCCTGCCGTGCTGGAGCGCGTGCGCGCCCTGCGCGACGAGTTCGTGGCGGGCACCGAGAAGGCATCGGCGGTCGGCGACCAGGGCATTTCGGGCCACGCGCGGCTGCGCGGCCCGGGCACGGTGGAAGTGGGAGGCAAGACCTACCATGCCCGCAGCGTCATCATCGCCACTGGCTCGCGCCCCATCATTCCCGAGGAATGGCTGGCGTTCGGCGACCGCATCCTGACCACCGACACCCTCTTCGAGCAGCCCACCCTGGGGCCGCGCGTGGCGGTCATCGGGCTGGGACCGCTGGGCGCGGAACTGGCGCAGGCCCTGTCGCGGCTGGGCGTGGAAGTGGCGGCGTTCTCGACCGGGCCATCGCTGGCCGGGCTGTCCGATCCCGACATCCTCGGTGCGCTGAAGGACGTGCTGAAAGACGAATTCGTCGTCAGCGTGGGCGAGGAGGCCCGCTTGCGCGAAGTGCCGGGCGGCATCGAGGTCAGCAACGGCAGCACCACGGTGGTGGTGGACCAGGTGCTGGCGGCCATGGGGCGGCGGCCGAACACCGAACACCTCGGCCTCGATACCCTGGGCATCCCCCTGGACGCGCACGGCAAGCCGCCCGTGGATGCGCGCACCATGCAGATCGCGGACCTGCCCCTGTTCATGGCCGGCGATGCCGACGACCGCCGGCCGCTGCTGCACGAGGCCTCCGACGAGGGCCACATGGCCGCACTGAACGCCATGGCACCCGAGCCGCAATGCTTTCGCCGGCGCACGCCGCTGTCCATCGTGTTCACCCAGCCCAACGCGGCGGTGATCGGCCAGGCCTGGAAGGACCTGAAAGAAGGCGAATTCGTGACGGGCTCGGTGGATTTCTCCCGCCAGGGCCGCGCGCGCGTGGCGCAGCACAACCAGGGCCGCCTGAACGTGTATGCGGAGCGCGAAAGCGGCCGCATCCTGGGCTCGGAGCTTTGCGCCCCCAGCGGAGAGCACATGGCGCATCTGCTGGCGCTGGCCATCGACCGGTCACTCACGGTGCAGGACCTGCTGCGCATGCCGTTCTACCACCCGGTCCTGGAGGAAGGCCTGCGCACCGCGCTGCGCGATGCGGCTTCGCACCTGCCCAGCGGCAGCGCTTCGGACCTGTCGGCCTGCTCCGCCTATGGGGCCAGCGCGCTCGATTGAATATTCCGCACCCGCCCGGGCTTCAGTTCCGGGCGGGGGTGCCGAAAAGGGAGGGGTCTTTGCCTTCGCCTCATCCCGAGGCCTCAACAGGAGCACCCCATGGATGTCGCGCTTTCCCAGTCGGTCGCCAACACCGCAACGGCCATGGCCAGCCAGAAGAATTCCGATGCCCTGAACATCCGGGTGCTGAAAAAGGCGCTGGACACGCAAGAGGCCTCCGCCACCTTGCTGATCGAATCGATGAAGCAATCGATGCCCCAACCGGCACTGGCCACCTCCGGCGCGCTGGGCACCCAGGTCAACACGTTCGCCTGAGCCGGCGGCCTCGAGGGGCCGGCGCTTTACGGGGAGGCGGTCTTATGGTGAAAGCCGCCATCTGATTCACCCAAACCACCGGCAGGTGAAACTTGGAATACTCTTTTAGCCAAAAAAGAGTATAAACAGGATCATGACCAACGATCTGATCCACAGCCTGACCGTGGCCCGAAAGGCCAGCCAGCTCACCCAGGCGGAGCTGGCCGAACGGGCAGGCCTCTCGCGCATGACGGTGCAGCGCACCGAAGGGGGCGACCTGGACCCCCGCTATTCCACCCTGACGGAAATGGCCCGCGTGCTGGGGATGGACATCATCGCCGTGCCCAGCACCCTTCGGCCGAGCCTGCAGGCCTTCATCCAGTCGGGCGGCAAATTCCTGGGACAGCCCCAGGGCGTGGATGCCCCGCCTTCGGTGATCGACAGCCTGCGCAAAGAAGGCTGAGCGCGGCCGGCTGACCCGCCATGAGCACCTCCATCCGCTACCTGCGCCTGTACCTGCACCGCCCGGCCGGCCAGGGTGCCGGCCGCATGGCGATCGGCTACCTCTCGCAGTACGGCGACATCCTGCGCGTGTCGTTCGATGCCAGCTACATCAACGACCCCGGCCGCCCCACCCTGTCGCTCAGCTTTCAGGGCGAGACCGAGGCCGCCACGCAGCAGATCCTGGCTTCGGCGCGCGACGCCCGGCTGGTGCGCACCGATGGCCGCTGGCCGGTGTACTTTCAGAACCTGCTGCCCGAAGGCCACAACCGCGAGCGCCTCGCGCGCGAGCGCGGCTGCACGCCCGACGACGAGTTCGAGCTGCTGGCCGCCGCGGGCCACGATCTGATGGGCGCGCTGGAGGTGGAGCCCGTACCCGCACAGGACGGCGTGCCCGACGTGGTTCGCCACTGGCACACCACCCAGGGCCTGGACGTGCTGGAGCCGGGCTTCGTCGAATACCCCGTGGAGGACGCGGCCTCGCTGCCCGGCGTGGTCACCAAGTTCAGCGCGGTGCAGGAAGGGCGGCGCTACACCGTGCACCGCAAGGGCGCGGCCGGCAGCGTGATCCTGAAGCTGCCCACCACCGCCCACCCCGACCTGGTGGCCAACGAACACGCCGGCTACCAGCTGTGCCGGGCGCTCGGCCTGGACTGCGCCCAGGCGGATGTCATCACCCGCGCCGAGGCCGATCTGCCCGATGCAGTGCCCTTCGACGAGATCCTGGCCGTGCAGCGGTTCGACCACCTGCCCGGCGGCCAGCGGGTGCACATGGAAGAGTTCAACCAGGTGCTGGGCTACACGCCGCGACAGAAGTACGGCAAGGGCATCCTGCAGGACTACGCCACCATGCTGCGCGTGCTGGACCGCCTGAGCCACCAGCCCGTGCACGACACCCGCGAGTTCCTCGCCCGCATGGTCGCCTTCATCCTCATGGGCAACACCGATGCGCACCTCAAAAACTGGGCGCTGGTCTACCCTGACGGGCGCGCACCGCAGCTGTCGCCGCTGTACGACCCCGTGTGCGTCGCCGCGTTCTTCGAGGGCATGCCCGAAAGCCAGTACGCGGTGAACCGGGCCATCGACAAAACCCTGCGCGCCTTTTCATGGGACGACATGGAGGGGCTGATCAAGGCCGCCGGCCTGCTGCGGGCGCCGCGCCATCTTGCGCTGCTGCGCGATTCGGTGCGCCTGGCCCAGCAGACATGGCCCGAGCGCATCGCCGACGCACCGCCCGCGATGCGCCGGTCGGTCGCGGAGCGCCTGGCAGGCGGTGTCGCGCTCACACGGAACTGAAAGCACAACTCCCAGCATGACCAACCCATCATTGAACCGAGCCGATCCCCTTTGCCCGCCCGGCGAGCGCGGCGCCTTGCAGGTGCCCTACCTCAAGCGCTGCTGGTCACGCTGGATGGCGGCGCGCCAGGGCCTGCCCACGGGCGAGTACGCGGAATCCCATCGCACGCAGATCGTGCTCGCGGCAATGGGCCTGGGCCTGGAGCAGACCATGCAGCACGTGCTGTGGCATGCGCCGGAGTTCGCGGACTTCGAGGACTGGATCGTGCGCACCGCCGGGGCGCCCGATGCCGCCACCATCGCCCGCATCCAGGCGCTGGTGGACGGCGGGCCCGTGCCCGACGCCGTGGCCCGGCTGCATGCCCAGGTCGACGCCATGCCGCCCGTCCTGGATGCCGACGACCTGGCGCACTGGGACGAGCACGGCTACGTGATCGTGCGGCAGGCCGTGGCGCCCGACGACAGCGCCGCCGCGGCGCAAGTGGTGTGGGATGCGGTGGGCGCCACGCCGGACGACGTGGAGTCGTGGTACCGCAACGCCCCGCGCAACATCATGGTCCAGCTGTTCCAGCACCCCGCGTTCGACGCGAACCGCCGGGCGCTGCGCATCCACAAGGCGTTCGCGCAACTGTGGGGCACCGCCGACCTGTGGCGCAGCACGGACCGTTGCGGTTTCAATGTGCCGGAGCGCCCCGGCCACCCTTACCAGGCGCAGGGGCTGCACTGGGATGTGAGCCTGGAGCCACCCATTCCGTTTTGCACCCAGGGCATCCTGTATCTCACGGACACGCCGCCCGAACAGGGCGCGCTCACCGTGGTGCCGGGCTTTCACCGCCAAGTGGAAGGGTGGCTGGCCGGACTGCCGCCGAACGCCGATCCGCGCAGGCAGGATTTCCAGGCGCTGGGCGCCCGGCCCATCGGCGCGGGGGCCGGCGATCTGGTGATCTGGCAACAGGCGCTGCCCCACGGCGCCAGCCCCAACCGCGGTGCGCGGCCCCGTCTGGTGCAGTACATCAACATGATGCCCGCCGACGTGCCGATTCAGGCGATCTGGCGCTGAGCAGCCTCCACCATCCCTATCGGGGTGTGCCCGAAACCCGCCAGATGGCGTTGCCCACGTCATCGGCCACCAGCAGCCCGCCGCGCGCATCCAGCGCCACGCCGACGGGACGGCCATAGGCATCGCCTTCGGGGCTGAGGAATCCGGTCAGCACGTCGATCGGCTGGCCCTTGGGCTGGCCGTTCTCGAACGGCACGAAGACCACCTTGTAGCCACTGCGCGGCTTGCGGTTCCACGAGCCGTGCAGACCCACGAAGGCCCCCTGGGTCAGTTGCTGCGGCAACCCGTTGCCGGCCCCCGAGAAGGCCAGCCCCAGGGGCGCCACGTGGCTGCCCAGCGCATAGTCGGGTGCGATGGCCTTGGCGACCTGGTCCGGCTGGGGCGGCTTCACCCGCACATCCACATGCTGGCCGTAGTAGCTGTAGGGCCAGCCGTAGAACGCGCCCTCCTTCACCGAGGTGAGGTAGTCGGGCACGAGGTCGCTGCCGATCTCGTCGCGTTCGTTCACCACCGTCCACAGCGCGCC
The DNA here is from genome assembly GCF_057541515.1 of Acidovorax sp. KNOB132. Classification (NCBI taxonomy): domain Bacteria; kingdom Pseudomonadati; phylum Pseudomonadota; class Betaproteobacteria; order Burkholderiales; family Comamonadaceae; genus Acidovorax; species Acidovorax sp. KNOB132. The sequence continues at coordinate 46,313 of NZ_BAAJYT010000010.1, read as the reverse complement.
GCTGCCGGGGGCCCAGCCCAGGCCGTTCGGATTGCGCAGGCCGCTGGCGAAGATGCGGTGGGCGCCGCTGGCGCGGTCCACCTCCCAGATGGCGGCGCGGCCTTGCTCGGCCTCGATGCCGTTCTCAGCCACGTTGCTGTTGGAGCCCACGGTCACATAGAGCTTGCGGCCGTCGGGGCTGGCGATGAGGTTCTTGGTCCAGTGGTGGTTGAACGGCAGGCCGGGCAGGTCCACCACCTTGGTGGCGGGCGCGGTGATGGTGGTCTGGCCCGCCATGTAGGGAAAGCGCACCACCGCATCGGTGTTGGCGACGTAGAAGTCGCCCCCCACCAGCGCCATGCCGAACGGGGAATGCAGGCCCTGCAGGAACACGCTGCGCGTTTCCGCAACGCCATCGCCGTCGGTGTCGCGCAGCAAGGTGATGCGGTCGGCCGACGGCGCGCCCGAGCCCGCGCGGCCCATGACCTTGCCCATGACCCAGTTGCGCACGTTCTTCACCAGCCCCTGGTCTTCCTTGGGCTTGGCCGGCGTGTTGCTCTCCGCGACCAGCACGTCGCCGTTGGGCAGCACGTACACCCAGCGCGGATGGTCCAGCCCCTTGGCCAGCGCGGTGACCTGCATGCCCGCCATGGGCGTGGGCTGCATGCCGTCGGGCCACCCCTTGGCGGGTGCGATGTGAACGGTGGGGATCAGGGTCTTGTGGGGTTCGGGCAGCGTGGGCGACGGGCCCACGCCGGCCTCGGGCGGCAGCCGCGCCGTATCGCCGCAGCCGGCCAGGGCCCCAGCCAGCGCGCAGCCCAGGACGGCGACAGGCCAGCGGGCGGTTGAAAACGGGGGGAGATGGGAGCGTCGCGCGTGCATGGGAGAACCTGCCTTCTGTGCTGTGTTGGGGTGCCGATCGCGGCGGATGCGCCGCGATGCGGGCCAGTGTGCCGCGCTGGCACCACCGCCCCTGTCAGCCATGGGCGCGAACGCGCCGGACGGGTCTCCCATCCCCTCCCCTCTCCGGCATGCAGCGGGCCCGGGCGCCAGGGCACCGGGCCTCGTCAAGCCACCGCGCGGTGTCAGTCCACCTTGATGTTGGCAGCCTTGATCACCTGCGCCCACTTGGCGACTTCGGCCTTCTGGAAGGTGGCGATCTGCGCGGTCGTCATGTCGGCCGGCTCCATGCCGAAGCTCTTGAGGCGGGTCTGCATGTCCGGCTGCGCGAGGATCTTGCGGATTTCGGTGTGCAGACGGGTCACGACCGGCTCGGGCGTGCCGGCGGGTACGAAGATGGCCTGCCACGACTGCACCTCGAAGTCGGCCAGGTCCTTCAAGCCGGATTCGGCCACGGTGGGCACGTCGGGCATCGAGCCCAGGCGCTTGGCCGAGGTGACGGCAATGGCGCGCAGCTTGCCGCTCTGGATGTGCGGCGCGGCCACGACGGTGGTGTCGAACATCATGTCCACCTGCCCGCCGATCACGTCCTGGATGGCCGGACCGCTGCCCTTGTACGGCACGTGGGTGAACTTCACGCCCGACTTGTAGGCCAGCAGCTCCAGCGCCAGATGCTGCGAGGTGCCGGTGCCGGCCGAGGCGGACGACAGGCCGCCCGACTTGCCGCGGGCCGCGTCCAGCACGTCCTTCAGGGTTTTGTAGGGGCTGCTGGCCGCCACCACCAGCACCACCGGGTTGGTGCCGATGAGCGTGACGGGCGCGAATGACTTCACCGGGTCGTAGCCCAGCTTCGGGTACAGGCTCACGTTGATGGCGTGTGAGCTGATGGTGCCGCCCAGCAGCGTGTAGCCGTCCGGTGCCGCGCGGGCCGCGATTTCCGAGCCGACGCTGCCGCCCGCCCCGCCCTTGTTGTCCACCACCACGGTCGTGCCCAGGGCAGTGCCCAGCTGCTGGCTGATCAGCCGGCCCAGCGTGTCGGTGGTGCCGCCCGCCGCGAACGGTACAAGGTAGGTGATGGTCTTGCCCGTGGGCCAGGTGCCCTGCGCGAAAGCGGGCAGGCCGATGAAGCTGCCGGCGGCGGCCGCAGCGGCCGCGGCGGCGATGAAGGTTCTGCGTTGCATGTGCGTTGTCTCCTGGTTTTGAAAAATCAGACCGCTCCGCGTGTTTCCACGTAGAGCGAATAGATCGAGTGGCTGCTGGCCATGAAGAGGCGGTTTTTCTTGGGGCCGCCGAACACGAGGTTCGGGCAACGCTCGGGCAGGCGGATGTGGCCGATGGCCTTGCCGGACGGGTTGAACACCATCACGCCGTCCAGGTCCGCGGCGACCGAGTCGGCCGCGCCCGTGCTGCCCCAGCCGCACCACAGGTTGCCGTCTTCATCGACCTTGAATCCGTCCAGCGCGCCCGCCCCGCCCTCGATCAGCACGGTCGGGTTGGCCAGACCCTGGCGGGCGGTGACGTCGTAGCGCACGATCTGGCGGCGGTTGTCGGCGGTGCGCGCCACGAGGTAGAGCTGCTTTTCGTCCGGCGTGAACGCCAGACCGTTGGGAAAGCGCGCCTCCAGCACGCGATCCAGCCGGCCGGAAGGATCGATGCGGTACAGCGCATGCGGAAGCTCGGAGACGGCCTTGTCGCCCTCCCAGTGGCCGCCGATGCCGAACGGCGGGTCGGTGAACCAGATTGAGCCGTCGCTCGGGCAGACGATGTCATTGGGCGAGTTCAGGCGCTTGCCCTCGAAGCGGTCGGCCAGCACGGTGATGCTGCCGTCGTACTCGGTGCGGGTCACGCGGCGGGTCAGGTGCTCGCACGCCAGCAGCCGGCCCTGGCGGTCGCGGCCCAGGCCGTTGGAGAAGTTGGAGGGCTGGCGGAACACGCCGGTCTGCCCCGTGGCCTCGTCCCAGCGCAGGATGCGGTTGTTGGGAATGTCGGAAAACAGCAGGTAGCGCCCATCGCCGAACCACACCGGGCCTTCGACCCAGCGAAAGCCGGTGGCGATCTGCTCCACGCTGCTGCTGAACAGGCGGTACTTGGCGAATGACGGGTCCAGGATCTGCACCGAGGGATCGGGGTAGCGCTGCTGCGGCTTGAAGTCGAACGCCTGGGCCTGCGCGAGGCCCGTGGCCGTGGCGGCCAGCGCGCCGGCCATGAAACGGCGGCGCGATGGCGGGGTCTGGGGGGTGGCGTCTTGTGTCGCTCTTTGCATGGGTTTTGTCTCCGGTCGTGTTTTCAGGAAGCGCGGCGGGCCCCAGGTCCCGAAGCCGCGCGGGCGGGCAGGCGCATGCGTGCCCACGCACCAAGGCGTCGATGCTTCACGGCAGGTCGACGATCTCGACCCAGTTGGGGTTCTTGCCCGCAGCCACGCGCGTGGGCGTGCCCGGCACGCCGGTGGCTGGATCGATGGGGTGCAGCGACACGCTGTGCGAGTCCTGCCCCGCCGCGATCAGGAAGCGCCCCGAGGCATCGACGGCAAAGCCGCGCGGCGACTTCTCGGTCGGCACCTGGCCGAGCGGCTCGAGCTGCCCGGTGGCCGCATAGACGCGGAAGGTGGACAGCGTGCTCGACGTGCGCTCGGACGCATACAGCGTGCGCCCATCGGGCGACAGGTGCAGGTCGGCCGCCCAGGGCTTGCCGGTGAAGCCTGGCGGCAAGGTGGTGGTGCGCTGCACCTCGCGCAGCGTGCCGCGCTCGGGGTCGTACGCCATCACGTGCAGGGCCGCGTCCAGCTCGTCCACCACGTACATATACCGCTGCGCCTTGTCCCAGACGAAGTGGCGCGGGCCGGCCTTTTCCGGGGCCACCGCGGTCAGCGCCGGCTCGTTGGCGGTCAGCTTTCCGGTGGTGGCGTCGAAGCGCCAGCTCGACAGATGGTCACCACCCAGGCTGGTGGCGAACACGTAGCGGTTGGCCGCGTCGGCATGGATGGCGTGCGCGTTGGGCGCCGTGGGAATGAGCTGCTGCACCGCACCCACCAGCCCGTCCTTGTCGATGCTGTTGACGGTGATCTTGTGGCCCGGGTAGGACGCGGCGAACAGCCAGCGGCCGGTGGCATCGGTGTCGATGTTGGCCATGCTGTCCGCCAGGGCGGCCTCGCCCTGCTTCTTCAGGCGGCCGCTGGCCGGATCGATGGCCAGCGTCACCACGCGAAAAGGCTGCGAGCGCAGCGCCACGTACAGCTGGCGCTTGTTGGGCGAGACCGCCATGGGCATGGCCTGGCCGCCCACGGTCACGGTCTCCACCGGCTGGAGTTGGCCGGCGGCGCGATCCAGTTCGTACACCGAGATGTCCTGGCTGTCGGCGTTCGACACATAGACCCAGGTGGCGGCCGAGGCCGCGCCGCTGGCCGCCATCAGCGCGGCGGCGGCCACGGGGGCCAGCGCCACCGCGCGCAGGAAGGAAGAAGAAATCGCCATGGATCGCTCTCTTTCCGGGGTCACTTGACCACCATGAACATGCTGGGCAGCCAGGTCGAGAAGGCTGGCACGAAGGTCACGAGGGCCAGCGCGAAGATCAGCGCGCCGTAGAAAGGCCAGATCGTGCGCATCACCGTGCCCACCGACACGCCGCCGATTGCGCAGCCCACGAACTGGGTGGTGCCCACGGGCGGCGTGTTCAGGCCCAGCGCGCAGTTGATCAGCATGACGATGCCGAACTGCACCGAGCTCATGCCGTAGTGCTGGGCGATGGGCAGGAAGATCGGCGTGCACAGCAGGATGGTGGCCGCCATGTCCAGGAACGTGCCCAGCACGAACAGGATGATGTTGATCAGCAGGAAGATCACCCACGGCGTGCTGGTCACCTGCGACAGCATCTGGCCCGTGAGTTCGGCCACGCCGTATAGGCTGATGAGGTAGCCGAAGGTGCTGGAGATGCCGATCAGCAGCAGGATCACGCCCGTGGTGCGCACCGCCTTCGAGGCCGCCTTGATGAAGTGCTCCCACTTCAGCGTGCGGTACAGGAACACGGTCAGGCCCAGCGCATACAGCACGGCCACGGCCGCCGATTCGGTGGCGGTGAAGATGCCCGAAAGAATGCCCCCCAGGATCAGCACGACGATGAACAGCCCCGGCAGCGCGGCGGCGAACGAACGCCCGACGATCTGCCAGCCCGGGAACGTGCCCGCGGGGTAGCCGCGCTTGACGGCCACGAGGTAGGCCGCGGCCAGGTTGCTGATGGTGAGCACCAGCGCGGGAATCAGCGCCGCGAGGATCAGCGCCGCGATGGACACCTTGCCGCCGGCCGCCAGCGAATAGATGATGAGGTTGTGGCTGGTGGGCATGAGCGCCCCCACCAGCGCCGCGTGCGTCGTCACGTTGACGGCGTAGTCGGCGTGGTAGCCCTCCTTCTTCATCATCGGGATCATCACGGCGCCCATGGCCGACACGTCCGCCACCGGCGAGCCCGAGACGCCGCCGAACAGCGTGCAGGCCACCACGTTGGACATGCCCAGCCCGCCGCGCACGTGGCCCACCAGGTTGCGCGCGAAGTTGACGATGCGGTCGGCGATGCCGCCGTACAGCATCAGCTCGCCCGCGAAGATGAAGAACGGAATCGCCAGGAACGAGAAGATGCCCATGCCCGAGGTCATCTGCTGGAAGCCGACCTCCAGGGGCAGGCCTTCGTACAGCAGGGTGGCCAGGGCCGACAGGCCGATGGAAAACGCCACGGGCACGCCCAGCAGCAGGAACAGCGTGAACGACACGCTCAGGATCAAAAGTGGCACGGTCATGGTTTTTCTCAGCCCCAGGCAGGTTCGACTTCGCGGCCCTGGGCCAGCGCGATGATGTGTTCGATCGAGAACATCACGATCAGGACGCCCGCGATCGCGGCCGGCACGTATTTCCAACCTTCGGAGATCCACAGCGTGGGCAGCCGGTAGTCCCACACCGACTGCGCGAGCGACGCGCAGCTGTAGGCCATCACGGCGCCGAACACGAGCACCAGCGCATGGATGAGGTATTCCATCTTCAGGCGCAGCCAGTCGGGCGCCAGCACCAGGAACGATTCGAGCCCGATGTGGCCGGCATCGCGCACGCCCACCGCCACGCCGAACATGGTGACGTAGATCACCAGCAGCAGGGCCAGGCTTTCCGCCCAGGTGGGCGTGTTGTTGAGCACATAGCGTCCGAACACCTGCCAGCTCACGGCGCAGATCACTGCGACCAGGCCGAGGATGCCCAGCCACATGCAGACGCGGGCGAGCGTGCGGCAAATTTGGGTATACATGTTGTTATGAGTAAAAAAGGCCCCTGGCGCAATATCCACTAGGGCACCATGCTATTGATTTAAGAGCAAAAAAAGCCCACTTCAGGAAGTGGGCAGAAAGGGACTTACTGGGTGTCCTGAACGCGCTTGACCAGGTCCTTGAGCTTGGCGTCCGGGATGAACTTGTCGTACACGGGCTTCATCGCGGCCTGGAACGGGGCCTTGTCGATTTCGATGATCTCGGCACCGCCAGCCTTCACCGTCGCCAGCGACTTGATCTCGCGCTCGGCCCATTGCTTGCGCATGTAGGGCACCGACTCCTTGGCGGCCTGGCGGATCCAGCCCTGCTCTTCGGGCGACAGGCGGTCCCAGGCGCGCTTGGAGAACAGCAGCATCTCGGGGGCCATGGAGTGCTCGGTCTTGGTGTAGTACTTGGCCACCTCGAACGAACGCGAGCTCTCGTACGTGGGGTAGTTGTTCTCGGCCGCGTCGATCAGGCCGGTCTTGAGGCCCGTGTACACCTCGCCCATGGGCATGGGGGTGGCGTTGGCGCCCATGGCCTCCAGCATCGACACCCACAGGTCGGACTGCTGCACGCGCACTTTCAGGCCCTTCATGTCGGCGAAGCTGCGCACGGGCTTCTTGGCGGTGAACATCGAGCGGGCGCCGCTGTCGTAGTAGGCCAGGCCCACGAAGCCCTGCTTTTCGCAGGCCTTGAGGATTTCCTCGCCGATCGGGCCGTCCAGCACCTTGTGCAGATGCTCGACCGAGCGGAACAGGAACGGCATCGTGGGCACCACGGTCTCGGGGCAGATGTTGTTCATCGCGCCGATGTTGATGCGCACCAGCTGCAGCGCGCCGATCTTGGCCTGCTCGATGGTGTCCTTCTCGCTGCCCAGGGCGCCGTTGTTGAACACCTTGATGGTGTGCTTGCCGCCCGACAGGGCTTTCAGGCGCTCGCCCATGAACTTGACCGCCGTCACGGTCGGGTAGTCGTCAGGGTGGATGTCCGCGGAGCGCAGCTCGGTCGCCTGCGCGGCGCCGAAGCCCAGTGTGAGCGCGGCCAGGGTGGCCAGGGTGGTCTTCAGGAATTTCATTTGTCTGCCTCGTCTCTTTTGCTGTTGGAAATACGTTTTGGGGGAGAAATCGGTAGAGGGACCCCGGCCCCGTTCAGACAGGGGCGGTGAATTCTGGCTCCGGCACGCCCTGCGTACCCGGGCGCAATGCGAAGACACCGCCGGCCAACGGCTGGTCCGACAGGTCCACGCCTGCGGGGCGGATGGAGGTGACGTACAGCGTGTCGAGCTGCGGACCGCCAAAGGCGCACATGGCGGGCTTTTTCACCGGCACGGCCAGGGAACGGTCGAGCCGGCCATCGGGGGTGAAGCGGTGCACCAGGCCCGCGTCGTTGCCACAGATCCAGTAGCCGCCATCCACATCGATCGCCGCGCCATCGGGGCGCCCCGGCAGCGGATTCATGTCGGCGAACAGGCGCCGGCGGCTCGGCGCGCCGGTCTCGGTGTCGTAGTCGAAGGCCCAGATCGCCTGCACCTGGGGGTGCGAATCGGACAGGTACATCGTGCGCCCGTCGGGGCTGAAAGCGATGCCGTTGGGCACGATCAAATCGCCCAGCGCCAGGTCGGTGCCTGCGCCGGCCGCCAGCTCCTGCGCACCGAACCGGTACACCTTGCCCACGCGGGCGGCGGCGCCCATGTCCTGCAGCATGGTGCCGGCGATGAACCGGCCCTGGCGGTCACAGCGGCCGTCGTTGAAGCGCATGCCCGCCCGGGCGTGGTCGGCCGTGGCCAGGCGCTGCGCCTGCAGCGGGCCGGATGCGGCACCGCCCGGCGGCAGGTCGAGCTGGAACCAGCCGCTTTCCAAACCGGCAAGCCATCGACCGGGCTGCCCGGCCCAGGGAGCGATGCAGGCGACCATCTCGGGGGCCTTCCACTGCGCCTGCTCGCCGGTCTGCGCGGACCAGCGGTGCAGCACGCCCTGGGGAATGTCGGCCCAGTACAGCGCCTGCCCGGCAGCGCGCCACACCGGGCTCTCGCCCGTCGCGCAGCGCGCATCCAGCACCAGTTCCGCGCTGGCGTTCACGGCGGTCATCCTTCGAACGGGCCCTGGGCCGTGAAGGCCCCGCCCTGGTAGATGGCGGCCGGGTCGGTCGGCGCGGGTGCGGGCTGGGCCTCGACCTGGGCACGAAAGGGTTCGGAGCTGTCCTTGGGCGTGAATCCCAGGTGCGCTGCCGCATGGTTGTCCCACCACAGATCGCGGTTGGCGGAGGCGCCATACACCACGGTGTGGCCCACGTCCGGGGTGAACAGGGCCTTTTCGACGAGCTGGGTGAGGTCGTCGTAGCTCAGCCAGGAGCTCATCATGCGGCGGTCGCGCGGCGCAGGGAACGAGGAGCCGATGCGCAGGCTCACCGTCTCGATGCCGTAGCGGTCGAAATAGAAGCTCGCCATGTCTTCGCCGAACGACTTGGACAGGCCGTAATAGCCGTCGGGCCGGCGGCGCGCGTTGGCGTCGATGCGCTCGTCCTGGCGGTAAAAGCCCGTCACATGGTTAGAGCTGGCGAATACCACGCGGCGCACGCCGTGGCGACGCGCGCCCTCGTAGATGTGGAACACGCCCTTGATGTTGGCTTCCAGGATCTGCTCGAAGGGCCGCTCGACCGATACCCCGCCCAGGTGCACGATGGCGTCGCAGCCGGCCACCAGCGCGTCCACCGCAGCCTTGTCGGCCAGATCGCAGGGCACTACTTCTTCATCGGGGCCACGCGAAGGGGCCAGGGTGGAGATGTCGGACAGCCGCAGCACCTCGGCATACGGGCGCAATCTTTCGCGCAACACCTGGCCCAGGCCGCCTGCGGCGCCGGTCAAAAGAAGACGGGGTAAACGGGACGGCTGGCTCATGAAGCTCCTCTGGCTAGTATTTGTCATATGTTGTCATACAACGTTCAGCGATTATCATCACCGCCATGGCCGCACCGATAAAGGGATTACCCGCATACCCCGCCCCCACCGAATCAACGGCCCCGAACCTGTCCCCGGCCCCGGTCCGGCGCGCCCGCGGACTGGCCAACGCCGTGGTGGAAGACTTCTCTGGAAAGATCCGCGACCGGCTGCTGACGCCGGGCGACAAGCTGCCCACCGAATCGGAAATCATGCGCGCCCACGACGTGAGCCGCACCGTGGTGCGCGAGGCCCTGTCCAAGCTCCAGGCCGCCGGCCTGGTGGAAACACGGCACGGCATCGGCACCTTCGTTCTGCCCCCGCGCGCCGGCGGCGTGTTCCGCCTGGACCCGTCCGAACTCACGGCGTCGGTGGACGTTCTGGCCGTGCTGGAACTGCGCATCAGCCTGGAAACCGAGTCGGCCGGCCTTGCGGCCATGCGCCGCAGCGAAACGCACCTGCAGGCCATGCGACAGGCGCTGGACGACTTCGAGCGCAACGTGGCCATGGGCGGCGACACGGTGGGGCACGACTTCCGCTTTCACCTGCAGATCGCCGAGGCGACGGGCAACCCGTACTTCGCCGACATCATGAACCACCTGGGCACCACGCTGATTCCGCGCACCCGCATCTCGGGCATCCGCAACGCAGTGCGGGGCCACGAATACCTGAGCCGGGTGAACCGCGAGCACGAAGAGATCTATTCGGCCATCGCCCGCAAGGACCCCGAGTCGGCGCGCGCGGCCATGCGCATCCACCTCACCAACAGCCGCGAGCGCCTGCGCTTGGCGCAGGAGGCGGCCAAAACACCGCCGGCTCCGGTGCAAGCCCCCGCCGCCACACCCGAAGCCTGAAACCCAGCCACTCGCCCAAAGGCCGGGCAGCGCGGGTCATCGTTAACCCGAAGAGCCGCGGAAAAGCATCCTCCGGCGCTTGTGTCTTGCCATTTTTAAGTTGTATGATGACGTACAACAAAAAGTGACCCAACCCAAGCAAGGAGACATGCAATGACTTTGAACCGCCGCCACGCCATGGTCTATGGTGCCGCCGCCCTGGCCAGCACCACGGCCATGGGCCAGACCGCCAATTGGCCCACCAAAACGTTGCGACTCATCGTGCCCTACCCGCCCGGCGGCAGTTCGGACATCATTGCGCGCGCCATCAGCCAGCCGCTGTCGGACCTGCTCAAGCAGAACGTCATCGTGGAAAACAAGCCCGGCGCCAACGGCAACCTGGGCGCCGACTTCGTCGCCAAGGCCCAGCCCGACGGCTACACCATGCTGCTGTGCGACGTGGGGGCGCTGGCCATCAGCCCCTCGGTCTATACCAAGCTACCATTCAACCCCTCCAAGGACCTGCGTGGCGCGACCATGCTGGCCTACTCGCCGCACATGCTGGTGGTGCACCCGTCCGTGCCCGCCAACAACCTGAAGGAACTGATCGCCCTGTCCAAGACGGCCGACCTGAATTTCGCCGTCACCGCCACGGGCAGCGCACCGCACCTGGCCGGCGTGGCGCTGGAGCGCGCCAGTGGCGCCCGCTGGCAATATGTGCCTTACAAGGGCGGCGTGACCGCCATCCAGGACACCATGGCCGGCCAGACCCAGGTGCTGATGAACGGCATGCTCGCCACCCTGCCCCACGTGCAAAGCGGCAAGCTCAAGGTGCTGGCGCTGTCCAAGGCCACGCGCATGCCGCTGCTGGCCGATGTGCCCACCATTGCCGAGCAGGGCATCCCCGGCTTCGAGTCCGGCACCTGGCAAGGCATCCTCGTGCCGCGCGGCACGCCCGATCCGATCGTGCAGCGCCTGAACACGGCCCTCATCTCCGTCATCCGCACGCCGGAAATCCGCTCCCGCCTCGCGGGCCAGGGCGCCGAGGTCGTGACCATGGCCTCCGCCGAGCAAGACAAGTTCTTCGAGAAGGAGCGCGCACGCTGGGCCAGTGTGGTGTCGGCGGCGCAGATCCGACTCGACTGATTTTTCACTTTTCCCTTTTTCCACCCACTACCCCGTACCGCCATGCAACCTCAAGAACTCAAGACCATCATGGGCTCCGGCCTCCTGTCGTTCCCGCTCACGGACTTCGACGCCCAGGGCCAATTCAACGCCAAGGGCTACGCGGAGCGCCTGGAATGGCTGGCCCCCTACGGTGCCAGCGCCTTGTTCGCGGCAGGCGGCACGGGTGAGTTCTTCTCGCTCACGGCGGACGAGTATCCCGGCATCATCAAGACCGCCGTGGACACCTGCCGCGGCAAGGTGCCGATCATCGCCGGCGCCGGCGGTCCCACCCGCTTTGCCATCCAGTGCGCCCAGGCGGCCGAGAAGGCCGGCGCCCACGGCATCCTGCTGCTGCCGCACTACCTGACGGAAGCCGGCCAGGAAGGCCTGGCCGCGCACGTCGAAGAGGTGTGCAAGAGCGTGAAGTTCGGCGTGATCGTCTACAACCGCGGCCAGAGCCGCTTCACCCCCGAAACGCTGGCACGCCTGGCCGAGCGCAACGCCAACCTGGTGGGCTTCAAGGACGGCGTGGGCGACATCGAACTGATGAACTCCATCTACATGAAGATGGGCGACCGCTTCGCTTACCTGGGTGGCCTGCCGACTGCCGAGGTGTATGCCGCGGCCTACAAGGCACTGGGCACGCCGGTGTATTCGTCGGCCGTGTTCAACTTCATCCCCAAGACGGCGATGGACTTCTACAAGGCCGTGGCCAACGACGATCTGGCGACGCAGCACCACCTGCTGCGCGAGTTCTTCATGCCTTACCTCGAACTGCGCAACCGCATGGCCGGCTATGCCGTCAGCATCGTCAAGGCCGGCGCGAAGATCGTCGGCCACGACGCCGGCCCCGTGCGCGCCCCGCTCACGGACCTCAAGCCCGGCGAAATGCAGGAACTCAAGACACTCATCGACAAGCTCGGCCCGCAATAAGGCGCCGCGGCTGAAGATCCGGCGCCCGGCCGTGCACGGGCGCCGGTGGGTCAAGCCATCCGCACGGGGCATCCATAAAACCACACCACAACGGAGACAAGAGATGTACAAGAAACTGTTCCTTGCGGCGGCCACGGCCGTCACCCTGCTGGCCCTGGGCGGCTGCGCCACGGCACCGGCCGGCGCCGCCGATGCGCCGCAGTCGGTCGCCACCGCGGCCGAGCGCCTGCGGATCGCCATGATCGACCCGACCCCCGCCGCGCTGAACCAGTTCGTGGCCGACGACCTGAGCTATGGCCACTCGGGAGGCCGGGTGGACACCAAGGCCAGCTTCATCAGCGACCTGCTCGACGGCAAGTCCGACTTCGTCACCATCGTCATCAGCGACCAGACCATCAAGGTGGTCGGCGACGTGGCCATCGTCCGCCACACCCTGACGGCCGATACCAACGATTCGGGCAAGCCCGGCAAGGTGCAGATCAAGATCCTGGGCGTCTGGCAAAAGCAAGGCGCCGATTGGAAGCTGCTGGCCCGCCAGGCCGTCCGCGCAGCGCCCTGATTCCCCCCCGACGAGGAGGCCGCGCGTGCGGCTTTCTCGTGGGGCTTCGAATCCTTTTTGCTCCCTGCGACCGCTTTCACACACCGGCCTGCACCCCAAGGCCCTGGATGCGCCGCCGTACCATCCCCGCCCATGAGCACCACACCCCGGCCCCGCCTCCTGCAAATCGCCCGCCTGCCCCTGCCGGCGCTCGAAGCCGACCTGGCTGCGCAGTTCGACATCGTTTGCCTGTCCGACCAACCCGATCCCGCCGCGTTCCTTGCCGAACGCGGCGCCGACTTCACGGGCGTGGTCACCTCCGCCTCCATTGGCCTGAAACGGGAGGTGATCGATGCCTTGCCGAGATTGCGGGTCATCAGCAGCTTCGGCGTGGGGTTCGACGCGCTGGCCATCGCAGCGGCCAGCGCGCGGGGCATCCAGGTGGGCTACACGCCCGGCGTCTTGAACGATTGCGTGGCCGACCTGGCGTTTGCCCTGCTGCTGGATGTGTCGCGCGGCGTCAGCGCCAGCGACCGCTTCGTGCGGCGCGGCGACTGGACCACCGCCCGGTTCGCACCCCAGACCCGGGTGTCCAGCAAGCGCCTGGGGCTCGTCGGCATGGGCCGCATCGGGCAGGCCGTGGCCGAACGGGCCTCGGGCTTTCGCATGGAGGTCGGCTACCACAATCGCCGGCCCAGCGCCCAGTCCGCCCTGCCCTATTTCGACTCGTTGCTGGAACTGGCCCGATGGGCCGACTACCTGGTGCTGACCGTGACCGGAGGGGCGGAAACCCGCCATCTGGTCGATCGCGCCGTGCTGGAGGCCCTTGGCCCCCGAGGTTTTCTGATCAACGTGGCACGGGGCAGCGTGGTCGATGAGGCCGCCCTGATCGACGCCCTGGCAGAACGCCGCATCGCGGGCGCGGGCCTCGACGTGTTCGAAAACGAACCATCGGTACCAGCCGCGCTGCTGGCGCTGGACAACGTGGTCCTGACACCGCACACCGCCAGTGCCACCCATGAAACCCGCCGCGCCATGGCCGACATGGTGCTGGACAACCTGCACGCCTTCTACGCCACGGGTGCTGTCCGCGCCCCGGTGCCCAGCACCGGGACGGCTTGAACCCACTTCGCTCCGCCACTCTCCGAAGCCACACCCATGCCCACTGCCATGCACACCCCCACCGTCACCGAAGTCCGCGTCATTCCGGTCGCCGGGCGCGACGGCATGCTGCTCAACCTGAGCGGCGCGCACGCCCCGTTCTTCACGCGCAACCTGTTCATCCTCACCGACAGTGCCGGGCGCACCGGGGTCGGCGAAGTGCCGGGCGGCGAAAAGATCCGGCAGGCCCTGGAAGATGTCCGGCCCCTGCTCGTCGGGCAGCCGGTGGGCAACCACCTGGCGCTGCTGCAGCAGGTGCAGGCCGCCCTCGCAGGGCGCGACAGCGGCGGACGCGGCCTGCAGACGTTCGACCTGCGCATCGCCATCCACGCCGTCACCGCCGTGGAGTCGGCCTTGCTCGACTTGCTGGGCCAGCACCTGGGCGTGCCGGTGGCCGCACTGCTCGGAGAAGGCCAGCAGCGCGACCGCGTGGAAATGCTGGGCTACCTGTTCTTCGTGGGCGATGCCGGCCAAACCGATCTGCCCTACGTGCGCGCCCAGGATGTGGATGCCACCGAGAGCGATTGGAGCCGCGTGCGCCATCTGCAGGCCCTCACGCCCGAGACCATCGTGCGCCAGGCCGAGGCCGCGCACGCACGCTATGGTTTCAACGACTTCAAGCTCAAGGGAGGCGTGCTGCGCGGCGAGGACGAAGTCCTGGCCATTCGGGCGCTGCATGAGCGCTTTCCCAAGGCGCGCGTCACCCTCGACCCCAACGGCGGCTGGCTGCTCAAGGACGCCGTTCGCCTGTGCCGGGACCTGCACGGCGTGCTCGCCTATGCGGAAGACCCCTGCGGTGCCGAAGACGGCTTTTCGGGCCGCGAGATCATGGCCGAGTTCCGCCGCGCCACCGGGTTGCCCACGGCCACCAACATGGTGGCCACCGACTGGCGCCAGATGGTGCATGCGCTCTCGCTCCAGTCGGTCGACATTCCACTGGCCGACCCGCACTTCTGGACCATGGCCGGCTCGGTGCGCGTGGCCCAGACCTGCCGCGACTGGGGCCTGACCTGGGGTTCGCACTCCAACAACCATTTCGACGTGTCGCTGGCCATGTTCACGCATGTGGCGGCTGCGGCCCCGGGCAAGGTCACGGCCATCGACACCCACTGGATCTGGCAGGATGGCCAGGGCCTGACCCAATCGCCGCTGCAGATCGTGGACGGGCATGTGACCGTGCCGACCACCCCGGGCCTGGGCGTTCAGCTCGACATGGCGGCCGTGGAGCGCGCGCACCAGCTCTATCTTCAGCATGGGCTGGGCGCACGCGACGACAGCATCGCGATGCAGCACCTTCACGCCGGCTGGAAGTTCGATCCCAAGCGCCCTTGCCTCGTTCGCTGACCCGCAAGGCTGGCCTAAACTGCTGTCATGCCTTTTTCACACGCATGGCCTGACAACACCGCCCGAAGCCTGCTGCCCTGGATCTTTTTGGGAGCAACAGCCGGCTGCGGCGCGCAGACCCGTGATGTCACCGGTGAAATCGCCGTCAGCAGCGACCTTACCGAACGGGGTTTCCAGACGCCCATCAAGCGCCCCATCGTCCAGGGGCTGCTCACGCTCTACGATGCGACGGGATGGTCGGCCGGCGCCGTACTGGGAATGCAGACCAACGGCCGCCGCTACGGCCGGGCGATCGTCCGCCTCGCCTACGACGGTGTGCTGTCCAATGACTGGCAGTACCAAGCCGTCACCCAGTACTACGCCTATCCGGACAACCCCACCGCCCAGTTGCTGGACCGGCTGGAAACGGCCCTGAGCTTCAGCTATCGCGATCTGATCACGGCAGGTGCGTCGGTATTTCGATATCCCCACACCCGGAATGCCGCCCGGCCCATGCGGTGGGCCGTGGATCTGGGCGGTCGGCTACCGATCGACGAGCAATTTTCCTTGACGGGCACCATCGGGCTGGCCGAGGTCCGCCCGCAAGACCGTTATGCGTATGGCAGCGTCGGCGCCGCCTGGCGCCAAGGCCCCTGGCGCGCCTCACTCAGCTATTTGGCAACCGACAGTCGGGCCCGACCGTTGTCCCCCGGCAACACTGCAGGCCACTGGTCGTTCATGTGGGCCCGTTCTTTTTGAAGCATCCGCAACCTTTTGGTGCATTGCAGGCACACACGTCGCAAGATTCCACCTTCCAAGACGCTCATCCGCCCGCTTCTACGCCATGGCTGCCCTCTCCTTTCCCGACGATTCAGCCGATCTCGAACTGCTGCATGGCATCGCGTCCGGCGATCGCGCGGCCCTGGCAGCACTGTACCGGGCGTACCACCGCCGGCTCTGCCAGTTTCTGACCCGCCTGACCCGCCGGTCCGACCTGATCGAAGAGGTCATCAACGATTGCTTCTGGATCGTCTGGCAAAAAGCGGGCAGTTTCCGTGAAGAGTCGAAAGTCTCCACTTGGATCATGGGCATCGCCTATCGCTGCGGGCTCAAGGCCCTGCGGCAGGCCGGGGGGACGGACATGCTCTCCATTGCGGACGACGATCTGGAAGTCCAGCCCAATCTGGCCACTGACCCCGGCGAAGCGAGAGAACTGCGCAACTGGCTGGACAAGGGCATGGAGCGGCTCTCGGTGGACCAGCGGCTGGTACTGGAACTAGCCTATGCCGGCGGGCATTCGCTGGAAGAAATCGCCGTCATCACCCAGTCACCCGTCGGAACCGTCAAAGCGCGCATGTTCCACGCGCGAGTGAAGCTGCGCAACTTGCTGCCGGCCTTGGCCACCCGCAGCACCGCTCAATAGGATTGCACCATGCCCTCCCGTTTTCCTGATTCCCCAAGCCAGGACCGCTCCCATCTACTGACCCAGGAGGCCCTGCCCTGGATCGTCAATGGCCGTGCCAGCGATGAACAGCGTGCGGAAGTGGAAAAGCACCTGGCACAGTGCGCCGACTGCCGGGACGAACTCCAGACGCAGCAGCAGGTGCAGGCCGCCATGGCATTGGCCCCCAGGCGCATGCCCGATGAACAGGCGGGCCTGGCCAAACTGCTGGAGCGCATCGAAATGGACGCCCTTTGCGATCAACCGCTACCTAAACCCATGGCAGGTGCACGCCGGCACGGTGGCCGGCTCACCTATGCACTGGCCACCTTCGCCGTTTTGCAAGCCGTTGCCTTGGCCTTCATGGGACATCGCTTGTCCGAACAGGAACCATCGGCGTTCCAGACATTGAGCAGCCCCCCAGCCCCGGGCATTGCGGCCGTTGGCCAGCCAAACGCCATCCGCGTCGTTCCCGATGGACGCATCACGCTGGCAGACTGGAAGGCGTTGCTGGATTCGCTGAACCTGCAGGTGGTCAGTGGTCCCAACGCGATGGGGGCTTATGCGGTGTCTGCGAAAGACATGCGCCAATCAAATACCCAGGCCCTGGAGCGGCTGCGGAGCACCCCGGGAATGCAGATGGTCGAACCCATCGGAGGCCCGCCATGACCACCCGTCTTCTGACTGCGGCCTTGCTGCTGGCATGCACACTGTCCGGTTGCAGCAGCGTGCCGGCGGACCCCCCTCCCGACGCTAGGACGCTGCAGCCCTCCGGTGAGGCGGGCATGCGTGCCGACAGCACCCGCTACATCATCGTGGCGGTTCCCAATCCGCTGGAACATGTACCGGGCCGCGCGGGCACCAGCCTTTCCAGCTACGGCGCCCCGCCGCGCTACACCATGGGCAACCGCGCGGCAAGGACAGTCCAGGCCATCGCCGTGGACTACGGCCTGCGGGAAGTGACTGCCTGGCCAATCCCGCCGATGAATGCGCACTGCGTGGTGTTCGAGATCAGCGCCACCGCGTCCCGCGACGCGCTGCTGCACGCGCTTTCGCGCGATGCCCGCGTGCAACTGGCGCAGCCCCTGCAGGACTTTTCGGTCAACGCAAGCCCCGAGCCGGAGACTTCAGCCGTGGCCTACAACGACCCCTACATGCCCTTGCAACAGGGCTTTGTGGACATGCAGGTGGCACGGGCGCACAAGCTCAGCACCGGCAAAGGAGCGCACATTGCCGTGATCGACACGGGCGCGCAGACGGAGCATCCGGAGTTGCGCGGGCAGATCGATGCCGCCTACAACCTCGTCGATGAAAATGCCGTGGGCTTTCAGCAAGATCAGCACGGTACCCAGGTCGCGGGCATCATCGCCGCGGCGGGCAACAACCTGCAGGGCATCGTCGGTGTCGCACCCGAGGCAAAGGTGAGCCTCTACAAAGCCTGCTGGTATCCGGCACATCAGCCAGCAGCCGGCGCACGCTGCAATTCGTTCACTCTCGCCAAGGCGCTCGTGGCCGTGATGTCGTCCGATGCGCGCACCATCAACATGAGCCTGGGAGGCCCTGAGGATCCGTTGCTCGGCACGCTGCTGGGCCAACTGGTCAAACAGGGCCGTGCGGTGGTCGCCGCGCTTCCGTCCAACGGAGAGCGCACGGGTTTTCCTGCCGGCGTGCCCGGCGTGATCGTCGTGGGAATGGCCGACAACGCCAATCTGGCGGCCAAGGGTGTTCTGGCTGCGCCCGGAAAAGACGTGCTCACGCTGCAGCCCCAGGGGCGTTACGACTTCGCCACAGGCTCTTCGATGGCTGCGGCCCACGTGAGCGGGATGATTGCATTGCTCCAATCCAGCGCCCCGCAACTCGACCTCACGACCATTAAGAACCTCCTGCTGGACAGCGAAAAAAGTGTGGGCAGGCCATGGATGGTCAATGCCGAGCGGGCGCTGGAATCCCTGCCGAACCAAGGCCAGCGGCTGGCAAAACGCTGACCAGCCACCGACCAGCCATTCATCTGCCAGAAACGCGCCCTGGCCAAAAGAAAACCCTCCAAATCCGGACAGGACTTCGAGGGTTTCCGCACCAGTAAGCCGATGCCTCTCGGCACCCGCCCAAGTGATTACATGTTGTCGATCATGACCTGGCCAAAGCCAGAGCAGCTCACTTGCGTCGCGCCTTCCATGAGACGGGCGAAGTCATAGGTGACCTTCTTGCTGGCGATCGACTTCTCGATGGACCGGATGATCAGGTCGGCAGCTTCCGTCCAGCCCATGTGACGCAGCATCATTTCGGCCGACAGGATTTCAGAGCCGGGATTCACATAGTCCTTGCCGGCATACTTCGGCGCGGTGCCGTGCGTGGCTTCGAACATCGCCACCGTATCGGACAGATTGGCGCCAGGAGCGATGCCAATGCCGCCCACCTGGGCCGCCAGCGCGTCAGAGATGTAGTCGCCGTTCAGGTTGAGCGTGGCCACCACGCTGTACTCGGCGGGGCGCAACAGGATCTGCTGCAGGAAGGCGTCCGCAATGCTGTCCTTGATGGTGATGTCCTTGCCCGTCTTGGAGTTCTTGAACTTCATCCAGGGGCCGCCGTCGATCAGCTCGGCACCGAATTCCTTTGCCGCCAGCGCGTAGGCCCAGTCACGGAAGCCACCTTCGGTGAACTTCATGATGTTGCCCTTGTGCACGATGGTCACGCTGGGCTTGTCATTGTCGATGGCATACTGGATCGCCTTGCGCACCAGTCGCTCGGTGCCTTGGCGGGACACGGGTTTGACACCAATGCCGGAAGTGTCGGGAAAACGGATTTTCTTGACGCCGAACTCTTCCTGCAGGATCTTGATGAGCTTTTTGGCCTTTTCGGACTCGGCTTCAAACTCGATCCCGGCGTAGATGTCTTCCGAGTTCTCGCGGAAAATCACCATGTTGGTCTTTTCGGGCTCCTTGACCGGCGAGGGCACGCCCTTGAAATACTGGATGGGGCGCAGACAGACATACAGGTCCAACTCCTGGCGCAGCGCGACGTTCAGCGAACGGATGCCACCGCCCACGGGCGTGGTCAACGGGCCCTTGATGGACACCACGTAGTCGCGCACGGCGTGCAGCGTCTCTTCCGGCAGCCACACGTCGGGGCCGTAGACCTTGGTTGACTTTTCGCCAGCGAACACTTCCATCCAATGGATCTTCTTCTTGCCACCATAGGCCTTTGCCACGGCAGCGTCCACGACCTTGAGCATCACGGGCGTGATATCGAAACCAGTGCCGTCGCCCTCGATGTACGGAATGATGGGCTGATCCGGCACGTTCAATGACATGTCGGCGTTGACGGTGATTTTCTGGCCTTCGGCTGGCACCTTGATGTGCTGGTAGCTGCTCATTGAACGGGTCTCTCCGGTGAAACGATGAAGGGGCTTCAGCTGGTTAGGCAAACGCGGTACAGCCAGCAATTCTAAGCCTTAAAAAAATCACATATTTCCTGTCAACGGCCCCCGTGACGGCGCCGTTGTGGAGGTGCTTCGCGGCACTTCGCGCGGCTCCCATCCGAACCTCTTCAAGGAATTGGCATATATGAAAAAACTCCTCGCTGTCCTGGTTGCTGGTCTGTTCGCCGCTGGTGCTTTTGCACAAGGCGCAACGCCAGCCGCACCGGCAACCCCCGCCGTGACTTCCGCCCCCAGCGCCGAGCCAGCCGCCCCCGCCCCCAAGGCGCACGCCAAGGCCAAGGCCAAGAAGCCGGCAGCCCACAAGGTCGCCCACAAAAAGGCCACCAAGAAGCACGCCAAGACGGCTGCCTAAAGAGTAAGCACCATCGTCGGCAAGGCCGTCAGCCCGCGCCGACGCCCTCCAAAAAAGCCCGCCTCCGCGGGCTTTTTTGCCTTTGGCTGCTACCCTTTCGATTCCCATTGCATTTATGGAAAGCCGGATGATGAAATCCTTTCTCGTGCGCGCGGTGGACGGCTCTGAAAAAGCCCTTGCCCCGCTTTTGGCTGCGCTCGTCCTCTCCGTCTGTACGGCGGCAGGCGCCCAGGAATCACCCCAGATGAACCTGCAGCGCGTTGAACTGGGTGCCGGCATGCACCGCATCGACGCGCAGGTCGCGGTGTCTCCACAAGAGCGGCAGATCGGCCTCATGCATCGCAAGGAGATGCCCCAGCAGGAAGGCATGCTGTTCGTGTTCGAAGCGCCTGCCGTCCAGTGCTTCTGGATGAAAAACACGATCCTGCCCTTGACCGCCGCTTTCGTCGCGGACGACGGCACCATCGTCAATCTGGCGGACATGAAGCCGCAGACCGAGGACTCTCACTGCTCGGAGAAGCCGGTGCGTTACGTGCTGGAAATGAACCAGGGCTGGTTCTCGAAAAAGGGAATCAAGGCGGGCTTCAAACTGTCCGGCACGCCCTTTGCCCGCCGCTGACCGGCGGAGCACGCCCGCAAGCCTGCCCTTACGGACAGGGGACATGCCAAAACAAAAACGGCCCAAAAGGGCCGTTTTCATTGGGCGCGGAACGCTCAGGCGAAGTTGCTTTCGGCAAATTTCCAGTTCACCAGTTTGTCGAAGAAGGTTTCGACGAACTTGGGGCGCAGGTTGCGGTAATCGATGTAGTACGCGTGCTCCCACACGTCGACCGTCAGCAGGGCCTTGTCGGCCGTGGTCAACGGGGTGCCGGCCGCGCCGGTGTTCACGATATCGACGCTGCCGTCGGCCTTCTTCACGAGCCACGTCCATCCAGAGCCGAAGTTGCCCACGGCACTCTTCACGAAAGCTTCCTTGAAGGCGGCATAGCTGCCCCACTTGGCGTTGATGGCATTGGCCAGGGCGCCGGACGGCTCGCCGCCGCCGCTGGGAGCCATGCAATTCCAGAAGAAAGTGTGGTTCCAGATCTGGGCTGCGTTGTTGTAGATGCCGCCACTGGACTTCTTCACGATTTCCTCAAGCGTCATGCTCTCGAATTCCGTGCCCTTTTGCAGATTGTTCAGGTTCACCACGTAGGCGTTGTGGTGCTTGCCGTGATGGTATTCCAGGGTTTCCTGGCTGTAGTGAGGCGCCAGTGCGTCGATCGCATAGGGCAACGGTGGCAGGGTATGTTCCATGGTGCAGTCCTTCGTGGGTTGAAATTCTTGGAATGGGACCGCTGCCCTCCAGGGGCTGGCGCGGTCCGAACGGGCATTGTAGAAAGTAATAGCAGCGCCTGCTGTAGGCGAGGGCCAATGGCAGAAAAAGCGCCCCAACCGCTCCATTCACAGCAACCGGCGCGGTGACACCTGCAGATCGATCTCACCATCGGTCACCGCCGCCCGGACGGCGTCGCCTGGCCGCACCTGGGCCACCTTCGTCACCGGCTGGCCTTGCGCATCGGTGAGCAGTGCATAGCCCCGCTGCAGGACGAGATGCGGATCCAGCAACTGCAGGCGCAGCGCCGCACGCTCCAGCCGTTCGGACTGGCGGCCTATTCGCCGCTGGAGCATTTGCGGCAACTGTGCCTCCAGCGCTTGCTGCTGCTGAGTCAGGCGCTGCATTTTCAGTAGCACACTGTGGCGCATGCGCTCCGCCAGCCGTGCCAGACGCGTCTGCTGGCGCGCCACCAGGCCGGAAGGCCGTCCCAGGCGCTGGGCCACCAGGTCCAGGCGTTGATGGCGCACATCGAACTGCGCCTGAACACCGTCCGACAAGCGATCGGCCAACAGATCGATGGCGCCCAGCCAGACGGCCCGTGGCTGGGAGATGAGTTCAGCGGCGGCGGTCGGCGTCGGTGCGCGCAGATCGGCGCAAAAATCGGCAATCGTGAAGTCGGTTTCGTGCCCGACACCGCAAACCAACGGCACCGGACTCTGGACGATGGTGCGAGCCAACTGCTCGTCATTGAATGCCCACAGGTCCTCCATGGACCCGCCGCCCCGCACCAGAAGGATGACATCGATGGTGCACGGGGGCTGGCGGGCCGCCGTGCCCTGCGCCCCGTTGCCCGCGTCCACCAGTGCGTAGAGCTTGGACAGCGCGGCCCGCATCGACGCCGGCGCATTGGCGCCCTGCACCAGCGCGGGCACCAGCGTGACCGGAATGTGCGGCACGCGCCGGCGCAGGGCGGTCACCACGTCGTGCAGGGCCGCCGCGCCCGGGGAAGTGACCAGGCCGATGCCACGTGGCATCAACGGCAAGGGCCGCTTTCGCGCGCTGTCGAAAAGCCCTTCGGCCTCCAGTTGCGACTTCAGCCGCAGGAACTGCTCGAACAAGGCACCCTGGCCGGCCCGCTGCATGCTTTCGACGATGAGCTGCAGATCGCCGCGCGCCTCGTACACCCCCAGGCGGCCGCGCAACTCGACCAGTTCCCCGTCCCGCGGAGCGAAGTCGAGCAACAGGGCGGCACGGCGGAACATGGCGCAGCGGATCTGGCCCTGGCCGTCCTTGATCGTGAAATAGCAATGCCCACTGGACGCGCGTGAAAAGCCCGTGATCTCGCCCTGCACGGCCACGGGATTGAACCGGGCCTCCAGGGTGTCAGCAATGGCGCGGCATAGCGCCCCAACCTGCCAGATACGTGGCGCCGTTGCGAGGTTCATGGCCTCAGACACCGATGGAGCAAGGGGTTGCAGGCCATTGCCAGGAGGCACTAGTCCACAGCGCGCGAGGATGGCTGATTGGCCCTGTACACAGGCGCCCATCCCCGCGCATCGCTAGCAGATACGTGCAACCCCTTGATTTCAAACGTTTTTTTTGGTGCGTTATTTTTCATCAATCTGTCAAATTCACGGGCTGGAGCCGCTTGGCGGGCCATCGCAGCCCGGTTGCCCACAAAGTTATCCACAGAAAATGTGGGTGACGACAGGGGATGGGAAGGCGCAGAACGGGCCGGGCCGGCCGGCTGTTTTTCGGCACGGACCACCGCATCAACTGGGCCATAATCGCGGATTGCTTCCATCTGCGCGGAGAGAGAATTGCTGTCGATCATACAAGCCGCAGGCTGGCCGATCTGGCCCTTGATAGCCTGCTCCGTCCTGGCGCTGGCACTCGTCGTGGAGCGCTTCATCGCCCTCAAAACCGCGCGGGTCGCACCTCCCAAGCTGCTGGATGAAGCGATCACCGTGTCTTCCCGCTCCGTTCCCACACCCGATGTGGTGAACCAGCTGGCGCAGAACTCCGCGTTGGGTGAGGTGCTGGCCAGCGGCCTGCGCACGCTCAACAGCAATCCGCAAAGCACCGAGGCCGACGTGCGCGCTGCGATGGAGAGTTCCGGCCGGGCCGTGGCGCACCGCCTCGAAAAATACCTCAGTGCGTTGGCCACCATCGCGTCCGCCGCCCCGTTGCTGGGCCTGCTGGGCACGGTGATCGGCATGATCGAGATATTTGGCTCCCAAGCGGGGGCCGGTCAGTCCGGCGGCGGCAACCCGGCCCAGTTGGCACAGGGCATTTCCATTGCGCTGTACAACACGGCGTTCGGCCTGATCGTGGCCATTCCGGCGCTGATCTTCTGGCGGTACTTCCGCAGCCGCGTGGACGCCTATCTGCTGACCCTCGAATTGGCCTCCGAGCAGTTCGTGCGGCACATCAGCCGGCTTCGCAAGTGAATCATGGCCCACACCACCCCATCGGCTGAACGGACATGAACTTTCGCTCCCGCCCCACCGAAGCGCCGGAAATCAACCTGATTCCGTTCATCGACGTGCTGCTCGTGGTGCTCATCTTCCTGATGCTGTCCACCACCTACAGCAAGTTCACCGAACTGCAACTGACCCTGCCCGTGGCCGATGCCGAGCAGCAGCGCGACCATCCCAAGGAAGTGATCGTGGCCGTCGCCGCGGATGGCCGCTATGCCATCAACAAGCTGGCGGTCGAGGGCAAGAGCGTGGACGTGGTGGCCCAGGCATTGGCCGCGTCGGCCAGCGCCGGCAAGGACAGCGTCGTCATCATCAGTGCCGACGCCAATTCGCCGCACCAGGCCGTGGTCACCGTCATGGAAGCCGCGCGCCGCGTGGGCCTGTCGCAGATCACCTTCGCCACCCAGTCCACGGCCAGCGCCGGCAAGTAGCCGCGATGGCTGCCGCCGGGCCGCAGCCGCCCTCTGCACCCTCTTCCACCGCCCCCCATACCCAGGCACCCACCCTGCAAGCGGCCTGGAAACGGCGTGGGCCGCTGGCTTGGGCGCTGTGGCCGTTGTCCTGTCTGTATCGGATCGCGGTAGCCATTCGGCGAGCGCTTTATCGGCTGGGCCTCCTGCGCGCCGAGCGCGTGGCGGTGCCGGTGATCGTCGTGGGCAACGTGATCGCCGGAGGGGCGGGCAAGACCCCGGTCACGCAGGCCATCGTGCGACATCTGGTGGCGCGCGGATGGCAGCCTGGCGTGGTGTCGCGCGGCTACGGGCGGTCCACCGACGACTGCCGCGAAGTGTGCACGGACAGCCGCGCGACCGAAGTGGGCGACGAGCCTTTGCTGATCGCGAAGCGCACGGGCGTTCCCGTGTTCGTGGCGCGGCACCGGGCGCAGGCGGCGCGCGCACTGCTGGCACAGCATCCCCGCACCGATGTGATCGTTTGCGACGACGGCCTGCAGCATCTGGCGCTGGCCCGCGACATTGAAATCTGCGTATTCAACGACGACGGCGTGGGCAACGGATTCCTCCTGCCGGCCGGACCGCTGCGCGAACCCTGGCCACGCCAGGTCGACTGCGTGCTCCATGCCGGACGGGCTCCGGCCGGCGCATCGCCGGCGTTCTCCCTGAGACGCTCGCTCGGGCCCGACGCCATGCGTGCGGACGGCAGCACCGTGCCCCTGGCGCAGTGGCGCGGCCAGCCCTTGCACGCCGTGGCCGCCATCGCCAGGCCACAGGAATTCTTTGCCATGCTGCGGGCAAGAGGACTCACGCTGCAGCGGACCACCGCCTTGCCTGATCACTATGATTTTGATAGCTGGAAAGACAATCAAAACACAGGCATGACGCTGGTTTGCACCGAAAAGGACGCCACCAAGCTGTGGCGACTCCACCCCCAGGCGCTGGCCGTGCCGCTGCACCTGGAAATCGACAGCGCTTTTTTCTCCCTGCTGGACGAGCGGTTGCGGGCTGCCGCACGCCGCTCGCTATCATCGCCCTCCGACTGACCCCGAAGCCACTACCGCCATGGATCCCAAACTGCTCGAACTGCTGGTCTGCCCCGTCACCAAGGGCTCGCTCACTTTCAACCGGGAGCGGCAGGAACTGGTGTCGCGCAGCGCCCGCCTGGCCTACCCGGTGCGCGACGGCATTCCGGTGCTGCTCGAAAACGAAGCACGCACCCTGACGGACGAGGAGCTGGAGGCGTGACCGCGCCCGCCACGCCCTTCACCATCCTGATACCGGCGCGGCTGGCCTCCACGCGGCTGCCCGACAAGCCGCTGGCCGACATCGCCGGGCTGCCCATGGTGGTGCGCGTGGCGCAACGCGCGGCGCAAAGCCAGGCCACGCGCGTCATCGTGGCGGCGGACGATGCCCGCATCCTCGCGGCCTGCCAGGCGCATGGCGTGCAGGCCCTGCTCACGCGGCCCGACCATCCGAGCGGCAGCGACCGCCTGGCCGAGGCCTGCGAACAGCTGGGTCTGGCAGGCGACGACATCGTGGTGAACGTGCAGGGCGACGAGCCGCTGATCGACCCCGCGCTGATCGATGCCGTGGCCGCCCTGCTGCCGGCCCGCACGGACGCCAGCATGGGGACCGCCGCCCATGCCATCGGCACGCTGGCCGACTACACCAACCCCCATGTCGTGAAGGTCGTGCTCGATGCGCGCGGTCTCGCGCACTACTTCAGCCGGGCGCCCATTCCGCATGCACGCGACCATGCCGGCGCTGCCTGGTGGACGCAGGGGCCCGATGGCGCGGCCACCGGCGTGCCGCCAGGGTATGCGCCGCTGCGCCACATCGGCCTCTACAGCTACCGCGCCGCATTCCTTCGGCAGTTTCCGGCCCTGCCGCCCGCGCCCACTGAAGCGGTCGAGGCACTGGAGCAGTTGCGGGCGCTGTGGCACGGCCACCGCATCGCCGTGCATGTGACCGCTTCGGCACCTGGCCCCGGCGTGGATACCCCCCAGGATCTGGAACGCGTGCGAGCGCTGTTTTCCTAGCGTTTTCAGAGTCCCCGCCGTGTCAGGAAAGCGCGTGGACCCGCGTGCTATCCTTGCCCGCGATCAGAGCGCCGCATCCCGGGCCGGAGGCAAGCCCGTGGCCAGTGGCGCCAGCCGAATTCAACACTTAGAGGACATCCATGAGACTGATTCTTTTGGGCGCACCCGGCGCCGGAAAGGGCACGCAGGCCGCATTCATTTGCCAGAAATACGGTATTCCGCAAATCTCCACCGGTGACATGCTGCGCGCCGCCGTCAAGGCAGGCACGCCGCTGGGGCAGCAGGCCAAGGCCGTCATGGATGCGGGGGCGCTGGTCAGCGACGACCTCATCATCAATCTCGTGAAAGAGCGCATCGCACAGCCCGACTGCACGTCCGGCTTCCTGTTCGACGGATTTCCCCGCACCATCCCGCAGGCCGACGCCATGAAGGCCGCGGGCGTCAAACTCGACTATGTGCTCGAGATCGACGTGCCCTTCGATGCCATCATCGAACGCATGAGCGGCCGCCGCTCTCACCCGGCCAGCGGTCGCACGTACCACGTCAAGTTCAACCCGCCCAAGGTGGAAGGCAAGGACGACGTGACCGGCGAAGACCTCATCCAGCGCGAAGACGACAAGGAGGCCACCGTCAAGAAACGCCTGGATGTGTACAGCGCCCAGACCCGTCCTCTGGTGGAGTACTACTCCAGCTGGGCCAAGGCCGATCCGGCCGGCGCTCCCAAATACCGCGCCATCAGCGGCACGGGCAGCGTGGAAGAGATCACCCAGCGTGCGCTGGCCGCACTGGCCGGCTGATTGCCGACTGAACCCGCACGGCACCTCGGCCGTGCCTGGAACGCCCCGCCCTCTGCGGGGCGTTGCCATTTCAGGGGCGACGAGGCCGGGCGAGCAGATCGAGCAGCAGGCTGATGCGGGCCTTCACCGGGCTCAACCCCTCCGAGTGGGGCAAGGCGTCCCCCGGCTTGGGCAGCACCCGGCCCAGCGGGCAGCGGGTGGCCACGCGCACTTCCACACCGCTCTCGTGCGCGCGCTCCAGCGCCTTGGCCAGGGCATGGTGCAGCGTGCCGTTGCCCGTCGCCGCCACCACGAGGCCATCCACGCCGTCGAGCACCAGCAGATCGACGATGCGGCCGTCGGCGCCGACATGGTTCATGAGCACCTCCACCCGCGGCCACAGGTAAGTGTTGGCGATGTGGTGAAGCGCATCCAATCGCGGAACCGAAGGGGCCGGCCAGCCATGGGTCAGGCGAACCGCGCCCTCCTCCACCCAGCCCAGCGGCCCGGCGTCTCCTGAACTGAAGGCATCCACGCGATAGGGGTGCACTTTCTGCACGTCGCGCGCGGTGTGGATCGTGCCTGCCACTACCGCCAGCACCCCGCGCGCCCCGGGCGTGGCCGCTACCGCCACCGCATCGAGCAGATTCTGCGGACCGTCCGGCGCGATCGCCGTTGCCGGCCGCATGGCGCAGGCCAGCACCACGGGGCGTTCGGCAGTGTCCAGGACCGAGTCCAGGAACCACGCCGTCTCCTCCAGCGTGTCGGTGCCGTGCGTGACCACCACCCCGCGCACATCGGGATCGGCCAGCAACTGCGTGCATCGGTGGGCCAGTTGCCGCCATACGGCGAAATCCATGTCCTTGCTGTCGATCTGCGCGATCTGCTCGGCTTCGATCCGGCCACGGGCCGCCTGCGCCAATCC
Organism: Acidovorax sp. KNOB132; assembly: GCF_057541515.1. Lineage (NCBI taxonomy): Bacteria > Pseudomonadati > Pseudomonadota > Betaproteobacteria > Burkholderiales > Comamonadaceae > Acidovorax > Acidovorax sp. KNOB132. Next base: position 18,035 of record NZ_BAAJYT010000010.1, on the reverse strand, counting down.
AGGAATCGCCTCCAGCAACTGCCCTACGCTCACCTGCCCGGCGGTATAGCCGATGTTGTCTCCGGCCTTGGCGGCCTTGCCCGCGATGGTTCCGCCGGTGCCCAGCACCACGATTTTTCCTGTGCCCACTTGCACGCTCCAAAAAACTGGTTAAAAATACAGTGACTGGATTAAAAAACAGGCCTCTCCCTGCCTATCCGTTCAGCACCGGAGTCACTCATGTTCGACAGTCCCAAGCTCACCGCCCGCCAGCAACAGATCCTCGATCTGATCCAGACCGCCATCTCCCGCACCGGCGCGCCCCCCACCCGGGCGGAAATCGCCGCCGAGTTCGGCTTCAAGTCCGCCAATGCGGCCGAAGAGCACCTGCAAGCCCTGGCCCGCAAGGGCGTCATCGAACTGGTCAGCGGCACGTCGCGCGGCATCCGGCTGCGCAGCGACACGGTGCGCTCCATCAATGCCGCCCGCGGCACCCAGTTCAACCTGCCCATTCCGGGCCTGTCGCAGCTGTCGCTTCCCCTGGTGGGGCGGGTGGCTGCAGGGTCGCCCATTCTCGCGCAGGAACACGTCGACCAAACCTACAGCGTGGAGGGCAGCCTGTTCCAGCACAAGCCGGATTACCTGCTCAAGGTGCGCGGCATGTCCATGCGCGATGCGGGCATCATGGACGGCGACCTGCTCGCCGTGCAATCCACCCGCGAGGCGCGCAACGGCCAGATCATCGTGGCCCGGCTGGGCGACGACGTCACCGTCAAGCGCCTGCGCCGGACGGCCACCGCCATCGAGCTGCTGCCCGAAAACCCCGACTACCCCGTCATCACCGTGCATCCGGGCGAGCCTTTCGAAATCGAAGGGCTCGCAGTGGGCCTGATCCGCAACACCATGCTGATGTAGCCCGCTGCACACCGCCGCAGGTGGCGGGCGTCTGGCGGCCAGGGGCAAGAAGCCCTGGTCAGCCAACCCTGCGGCAGTGTGTTTTTCCTCGGCAATCCTGCCTGTGTTCAACCCCCTCGCACTTCGCTGGAGTTTTCACATGGGATTTGCCCTGCTCGCTTTTTCTTCTTTTTCGCAACCGCTGAATGCTTTGGCGCGGTGGCTGCGCGCGCCCGCCTGCCGCCCTCCGCGCCAGGACCGCAGGGCCGTCGCAGGCCAGCCAGGCGGCGGCGCCAGCGGCAGAGGCACGGTGCATGCCGTGGCCCCGGGCCTCCATGCCGACGCCATCAGCCCGTCCGCCACGCGGCCGGCTGCCATCGAACCACTGCCATGCACCGCCTTGGAAAGTGCGGCGGCAGAGGGCCTGCCGTGTCCTCCAGCGCTCGCCCCCCTGCCACGGCGCTTCGTGGTGGTTCGGCCGCGGCAGGCACCGCCCGAGCAGCCCGTTTCAGCATGGTCCCCCACACTGGCGGTAACCCCGTCTGCACGGTCATGGCCCAGCACCAGCGCCAATGACAGTGGGGCATTTGCGGGTTGCAGCCGCCCCAGGCCTGCTGCGCGCCCGCTGCGCGTGCTGGATCGCCGCGGCCCCGGTGCGGCGGCGCGCTTGCTGATCTCCGGCCGCATGGCCGATGTGTGCGCGGAACTGGACCGCCTCGTGCGGGCCGAGGCGGCCTTGCAGACGCCCCATTGAGGCCGCACATCCCAGCCGCAATGAAAGCCCGGCAACCCTGAAGCACCCGGAGGTGCCTGGTGGGTGCCTGGTGGGGGTTCGGGGGAAGCCGCTACGCGATGAATGGGGCCGAGCAGGGTTGGGCGAGTCATCCACCATGGGTCCCCGTGCCCCGCCGCCCACCGTACCGATGTCGATGCGAAGCGCCGCGCAGCCTGGCTGCCGGCCTCAACTGTTGAGTTGCGCCCAGAGCTTGTCCAACCGCTTCACGCTCACCGGCTGCGGGGTTCGCAGCTCCTGGGCGAAAAAGCTCACCCGCAACTCTTCCAGCAGCCAGCGCAGCTCCTGCATGCGCGCATCCACCGCGCCCTTGCGTTCGGCCACCAGGCGCCAGTAGCGCTGCTCCTGCGGGCGCAGTTCGGCCAGCTTGGTGGCGTCGCGCGCCGGATCGGCGCGGTATTTGTCCAGCCGCAGCGTGATCGCCTTGAGGTAGCGGGCAAAGTGCGCCAGTTGCGCCCACGGTGCCGCGGCCAGGAACGCCTTGGGCATGAGGCGCTGCAACTGCTGCTGCGCGTCCTGCACGGCTTCGGGTGCGTTCTTGGTGTCCTTGATCTTGCGCGCCGCGGCGGCGTACTCCAGCAAGATCGTGCCGGCGAGCCGCGCGACCTCGTTGGCGATCAGGGTCAGCCGGCCGCGTCCCTCGTCCACCCGGCGCTTGAACGCGGCCTCATCGGTGGGCAACGGGTCGAGCAGGAAGGCCCGGTCCAGCGCCACGTCGATGATCTGGCTGCGCAGTTCTTCCTGCGTGCCCAGCGGCATGTAGGCCACGGCCATCTTCTGCAGGTCGGGAATGTTCTTTTCCAGGTACTTGAGCGCGTCCTTGATCTGCAGCGCGAACAGGCGGCGCAGGCCCGCACGGTGCCGGGCGGCGGCCAGTTCGGGCTCGTCGAACACCTCGATGGTGACGGCATCGCCACCGTCGATGAGCGCGGGAAAGCCGATCAGCGTCTGGCCGCCCTTGCGGATTTCCATCAGCTCGGGCAGCTCGCCAAAGGTCCATGCGGTGTGGCGCTGGCCGGCGGGCGCCTGCCGGGCCGAAGCGGCGGCTGGCGAGGAAGCGGCCGGCGCCGTCACCGCCGCAGGGCCGCGGCGCCCCGCTGCAGCGGGAGGCGCTTCACTTTTGATAGCAGAATGCCCTAGTACTTCTTGCGCTGGAGCCTGTTTTTCTTCAAAACCCTTGGCATCGCCGCCCAGCTTGAGCCCCGCCAGGGCCTGGAAGGCGCCGCGCGCCTTCGCACCCCATTCGGCCTTGAGGGCACCCAGGTTGCGCCCATGACCGAGCTGGCGCCCGTGTTCATCCACCACGCGGAAGTTCATGAACAGGTGCGGGCTCAGCATGTCGAGCTTGAAATCGGCCCGCTTGACGTCGAGCGAGGTCTCATCGCGCACCTGCTTGAGCAGCACCTCGACCAGGCTGCCGTGGCCGAAGCGTTCGGGCGTGCCGAGCAGCCCGGCCAGCCGGGTTGCGCTGTCGGGCAGCGGCACGAACCGGCTGCGGGGGCGCTGCGGCAGGCTCTTGAGCAGGGCCTGGATCTTGGGCTGCAGCATGCCGGGCACCAGCCATTCGCAGCGCTCGTCGCTCACCTGGTTGAGCACGAACAGCGGCACGGTGACCGTGATGCCGTCGCGCGCATCGCCCGGCTCGTGCAGGTAGCTCGCGGCGCAATCCACGCCGCCCAGCCGCACCGTGCGCGGGAAGGCATTGCCGGTGATGCCCGCGGCCTCGTGGCGCATGAGTTCTTCGCGCGTCAGCTTGAGCAGGTCGGGGTTCGACGCGCTCGCCTCGCGGTACCACGCCTCGAAGCTGTACCCGCTGCACACGTCGGCCGGCAACTGCTGGTCGTAGAAGGCATAGATCAGCTCGTCGTCCACCAGCACGTCCTGTCGGCGCGACTTGTGTTCGAGCTCTTCGACCTTGGCGATGAGCTTGTGGTTGGCGGCCAGAAAAGGCAGACGGGTTTCCCACTGCCCGCCGATCAGCGCCTCGCGGATGAAGATGTCGCGCGCCGCATAAGGGTCCACCTTGCCGAAGTTCACCCGCCGGTTGTTGTAGATGACGATGCCATACAGCGTGGCGCGCTCCAGCGCGTTGACCTCGGCCGCCTTCTTTTCCCAATGCGGGTCGAGCAGCTGCTTCTTGAGCAGGTGCCCGCCCAATTGCTCGATCCACTGCGGCTCGATGGCCGCGATGCCCCGGCCGAAGAGGCGCGTGGTCTCCACCAGCTCGGCCGCGACGATCCAGCGCCCGGGCTTCTTGGACAGGTGCGCGCCCGGGTGCTTGTAGAACTTGATGCCGCGTGCGCCCAGGTACCAGTCGTCCTCGTCGCTCTTGACGCCGATGTTGCCCAACAACCCGGCCAGCATGGACAGGTGGATCTGCTCGTAGCTGGCAGGGCGGTCGTTGATGCGCCAGCGGTGTTCGGTCACCACGGTCAGCAATTGCGTGTGGATGTCGCGCCACTCGCGCAGTCGGCGCACGCTGATGAAGTTCTGGCGCAACAGCGATTCGTACTGGCGGTTGCTGAGCTTGTGGGTGGGCGCAGCCGCTGCGGCCTCGGTGGCCGCCGGCGGAGCCACGGCCGCCGCGGCCATGCGCTGTGCCACGGGCAGCACGGCCTGCGATGGCGCGCCCTTGCGCGCGGCCTGCTTCTGCATGCGCGCCGACGGCAGGGTGGGCGCGCCACCGCGCGCTTCGTTGATCCACTTCCACAGCTTGAGGTAGCCGCTGAACTCGCTCTTTTCGTCGTCGAACTTGGCGTGGGCCTGATCAGCCTGCTGCTGCGCATCCATGGGGCGGTCGCGCACGTCCTGCACGCTCAGGGCGCTGGCGATGATGAGCACCTCGTCCAGCGCCTGGCGCTCGCGCGCCTCCAGGATCATGCGGCCCACGCGCGGGTCGAGCGGCAGGCGCGACAGCTCCTGGCCCATCGGCGTGAGTTCGTTGGAGTCGTCCACCGCACCCAGCTCGCCCAGCAACTGGTAGCCGTCAGCGATCGCACGGCCCGAAGGCGCCTCGATGAAAGGGAACTGCGCCACGTCGCCCAGGTGCAGCGACTTCATGCGCAGGATGACGCCGGCCAGCGAGGACCGCAAAATTTCTGGGTCGGTGAACCGGGGCCGGCCGTTGAAGTCGGCCTCGTCGTAGAGCCGGATGCAGATGCCGTTGGCCACGCGGCCGCAGCGGCCCGCGCGCTGGTTGGCGGCGGCCTGGCTGACGGGCTCGACCATCAGCTGTTCCACCTTGCTGCGGAAGCTGTAGCGCTTCACGCGCGCGGTGCCGGCGTCAATCACGTAGCGGACGCCGGGCACGGTGAGCGAGGTCTCGGCCACGTTGGTGGCCAGCACGATGCGCCGGCCCGTGTGCCCGTCGAAGATGCGGTCCTGCTCGGCCTGCGACAGCCGCGCGAACAGGGGCAGCACCTCGGCATTGCGCATCACCGGCTGGTGCGCCAGGTGCTTGCGCAGGTGGTCGGCGGCCTCGCGGATCTCGCGCTCGCCGGGCAGGAAGACGAGGATGTCGCCGCCCGCGTTGCCGGCCCACAGCTCGTCCACGCCGTCGGCGATGGCTTCGTTCAGGCCGTAGTCGCGCGACTCTTCGAATGGACGCCAGCGTTGCTCGACCGGAAAGGTCCGGCCCGACACATAGATGATCGGCGCGGGAATCAACTCCGCGCCCTGCGGCCCGGCTGCCTGCGCCGCATCGCCCTGCGGCCCCTCGCCGGACCTGGAGCGGCCGGTCAGGCGCCGCGGCAGCGCAAAGTGCTTGGCAAAGCGGTCGGCATCGATGGTGGCCGAGGTGACGACCACCTTCAGGTCGGGCCGGCGCGGCAGGATCTGCCGCAGGTAGCCCAGCAGGAAGTCGATGTTCAGGCTGCGCTCGTGCGCCTCGTCGATGATGAGCGTGTCGTAGGCCTTGAGCAGCGGGTCGGTCTGGGTCTCCGCCAGCAGGATGCCGTCCGTCATGAGCTTGACCGAGGCGTCGCGCGACAGCCGGTCCTGGAACCGCACCTTGTAGCCCACCACGTCGCCCAGTGGGGTCTGCAGCTCTTCGGCGATGCGCTTGGCCACGCTGCTGGCGGCGATGCGGCGCGGCTGCGTGTGGCCGATGAGCTGGCCTTTCTGTCCCGGCGCGGCGTTGCATTTGCCGCGCCCCAGTGCCAGCGCGATCTTGGGCAGTTGTGTGGTCTTGCCCGAGCCGGTCTCCCCGCACACGATGATGACCTGGTGCTCCCGCATCGCCGCCATGATTTCGTCGCGCCGCGCCGAGACGGGCAGCGACGGCGGGAAGGTGATGCGCAACGGCGCGCTGGGCGCCCCGGCGGCGGAGGAAGAAGGGGAAGAAGAGGAAGGCGCGGATTCGGTCATGAAGGGCTGCATTATCCGAGCCCGCCGTTGGCCCTGCACAACAAGGGCCGCCAGGGGCCGCGGCACGCCTTGCCACGCCCGCAAAGCCGCTTTGATAATCGCGCCTTCGCTTCACCAGCGCCGCAACGAGCACCCTTGCGGCGCACCTTTCAGGAGCTGTCTTTCCATGCCTTATTTGTTCACCCCCCCTCACTGAACACGGTTCCTCGCCCCGGCTGAACCGTGTCGCTCACACACCGTTCAGCCAAGGTGGCTGCGCTCCCCCGCCCCATTCGAATGGGGGGTGCGCCGCACGAAAGCCCTGGCTTGCTCAGCCGGGGCTTTTTGCTTTTCAGGAATCGCACATGAGTGCTCAGAAACGTTCCCGCGCCTTCCAGCAAGGCCGGGTCAAGGCCTTGCGCCGCATGAAGCAGCCGATGGTGCTGCACCTCGAAGCCAGCGCACCGCCGCGCAACCCGGTGGCCCGCGCGCTGGCGGCGCGCGGCACCAGCGCCGCGGCAGGCAAGCACATCCGCAGCCAGGGCGCGCAGCGCCGCGCCGACCGCATGGCGCTGCAGCGTGCCGTGCGCCGCGGCGAGGACGGCTGATTCGCCGGTGCTTACCGGGCACCAGGCCGGCAGGGCACCGTGGACCGGACCCTTTCGTGGAAAAATGGCACGACCGGGTCCGGCCCACACCCCCTCTCCTCCTCGCTGCCCTGCGCAGCCGCACACATGCCCGCCACAGCCTCCGCCACTCCCGCCCTTGCCGAACACGCCACCCAGGCCAGAGCCACCGGGCCTGCCGACCGGCGCCGGCACGTCGTGGTGATCGGAGCCGGCATCGTGGGCACGGTGTGCGCGATCGAGATGCTGCGCTCCGGCCGCCAAGTCACGCTGCTCAACCCCCATGCCCCCGCCGGCGAAGAAGCCACGAGCTACGGCAATGCGGGCTGGCTGTCTTCCCATTCCATTCTTCCGCCCGCAGGGCCCGGCATGTGGAAGCAGGTGCCTGGCTACCTGCTGGACCCGCAAGGCCCGCTCACCGTGCGCTGGGGCTACCTGCCCCGCGCCCTGCCGTGGCTGTGGCGCTTCTTGCGCTCGGGCCGCACGCCTGCGCACGTGGCCCGCACCGCGCATGCCCTGCGCCAGTTGCTGCGCGATGCGCCGGCGCTGCATGCCCGGCTGGCCGGCGAAGCCGGCGTCCCGCATCTGGTGGCCCAGCGCGGCCTGCTGCACGCCTACCGCTCGCGGGCGGACTTCGAGGCGGATGCGCTGGGTTGGCGGCTTCGCGGCGAGGAAGGCATCGCGTTCGAGACGGTGGAAGGCGCCAGCCTGCGCGCACAGGAGCCCGACCTGGCCCCGGCTTACGGCTTCGGCGTGCGCGTGGCCGAAGCCGGCCACTGCGCCAACCCCGGCGCCTACCTCGCGGCCCTGGTGGCCCATGCGCAATCCCTCGGCGCGCGCTGGGTCACGGGCCAGGCCACCGGGCTGCACATCGAGGCAGGCCGCCTGCACGCCGTGCGGACCGACCAGGGCGACCTGCCCTGCCAGGGTGCGGTCATCGCGGCGGGCGCCTATTCGCGGCCGCTGGCGCTAGCCGCCGGCGACCGTGTGTGGCTGGACACCGAGCGCGGATACCACGCGATGCTGGACGTGCAGGCCCGCGCCGGGGAGCCCGCGCCCGCCGGCCCCCGCACCTCCACGATGGTGATGGACCGCAAGCTCATCGTGCACCAGATGGCGCACGGCCTGCGGGTGGCGGGCCAGGTGGAGATCGCCGGCCTGCACGCCGCACCCGACTGGCGCCGCGCCCGCATCCTGCTGGGACACCTGTTCGATCTGTACCCTTCGCTGCCCCGCGCCGCGCTGGAGGACGGCGCCCGCTTCTGGATGGGCCGGCGTCCGAGCACCAGCGACGGACTGCCCTGCATCGGCCCCGCCAGCGCCTGCGCGGACCTCATCCATGCCTATGGCCACGGCCATGTGGGCCTGGGCGCTTCGGCCCGCACGGGACAGGTGGTGGCGCAGTGCATGGACGGGCAGCCTCCCGAGATCGACCTGGCGCCGTTCCGTCCGCAGCGATGGCGACGATAATTCGGCCGCAGCGGAAAACGCCCCCGCCCTCCCCACGCAACCTGCGCCGCTCCGCAGGGTGCAGTCCCCGCTCTCTTCACCTTTCGCCATGTCCGCCGTCTTCAACTTCACTTTCGTCCCCTGGTTCCGCTCGGTGGCGCCGTACATCCACAAGTTCCGCCACCAGACCTTCGTGATCGGGCTCACGGGCGAGGCCATCGCGGCCGGCAAGCTCCAGGCCATCGCGCAGGACCTGGCCATGATCCAGGCGATGGGCGTGAAGATCGTGCTCGTGCACGGCTTTCGCCCGCAGGTGAACGAGCAGCTCGCGGCCAAGGGGCATGCCGAGAAGTATTCGCACGGCATCCGCGTCACCGATTCGGTGGCGCTCGACTGCGCGCAGGAGGCCGCGGGCCAGTTGCGCTACGAGATCGAGGCCGCCTTCAGCCAGGGCCTGCCCAACACACCGATGGCGGGCTCCACGGTGCGCGTGATCTCCGGCAACTTTCTGACGGCGCGGCCCGTGGGCATCGTGGACGGGGTGGATTTCCAGCATTCGGGCCTGGTGCGCAAGGTGGATGTGGCGGGCATCCGGCGCTCGCTCGACATGGACGCGCTGGTGCTGCTGTCGCCCTTCGGCTTCTCGCCCACCGGCGAGGCCTTCAACCTGACGATGGAAGAGGTCGCGACCTCCGTGGCGATCGCGCTCAAGGCCGACAAGCTGGTCTTCGTGTGCGAAGTGCCCGGCATCCGCATGAACCCCGACGAGCCCGAGAGCGACGACAACCCCATCGACACGGAGCTGCCGCTGGCCCAGGCCCGGCAGATGCTGGCCCGCGTGCCGCCCAGCCAGCGGCCGACCGACACCGCGTTCTATCTCCAGCACTGCGTGAAGGCCTGCCAGAACGGCGTGGAGCGCAGCCACATCATTCCTTTCGCGGTGGACGGTGCGCTGCTGCTGGAGATCTACGTGCACGACGGCATCGGCACCATGGTGGTCGATGAGAAGCTGGAAGAACTGCGCGAGGCCACGCCGGACGACGTGGGCGGCATCCTGCAACTGATCGAGCCGTTCGAGAAGGACGGCACGCTCGTCAAGCGCGACCGCACCGAGATCGAACGCGACATCGCCAACTACACCATCATTGAACACGACGGTGTGATCTTCGGCTGCGCGGCGCTCTACCCCTATCCGGAGGGCAGCACGGCCGAGATGGCGGCCGTGACCGTTTCACCGCACAGCCAGGGCACGGGCGACGGCGAAAAGCTGCTCAAACGCATCGAGCAGCGGGCGCGGGGGATGGGCCTGACCAGCCTGTTCGTGCTCACCACGCGCACCATGCACTGGTTCATCAAGCGCGGCTTCCAGCCCGTGGACCCCGAGTGGCTGCCCGAAGCCCGCAAGCGCAAGTACAACTGGGACCGCCGCAGCCAGGTGCTCGTCAAGAAACTGTAGGCGGCGGCCCGGCCTGCGACCACACCGCTCAGGCGGCGACCGCCCGGGCCACCTGGCGCGCCACCTCGGCGATGGTGGCATCGCGCTTTTCCGGCGTGGCGGTGGTCTGGGTGATGTAGCAGGTGACCACGATGGGCGCACCGCCGCCGGGCGGCCATAGCACGCCGATGTCGTTGGACGAACCCTGGTTGCCCGTGCCCGTCTTGTCGCCCACCCGCCAGCCCAGCACGCCGGCACGCAGCCGCTTGTCGCCCGTCTTCGTGGCCACGATCCATTCGACCAGCTGGGCACGCGAGGCCGGGCTCAGCGCATCGCCCAAGGCCACCTTGCGCAGCGACTGCAGCATGGCCTGCGGCGTGGTGGTGTCGCGCGGATCGCCCGCGATGGCCTCGTTCAGCGTGGGCTCGGTGCGGTCCAGCCGCGTCACCGTGTCGCCCAGGCTCCGCGCGAAGGCGGTGAAGCCCTGCGGGCCGCCGTGGCGCGACAGCAGCAGGTTGGCTGCGGTGTTGTCGCTCAGCGTGACGGTGCCTTCGCACAGCTCGCCGACCGTGATGCCGACGTCGCCCACCCGCTTTTCCGTCACCGGCGAATAGGCGACGAGCGCCGACGCGTCGAAATGCACCCGGCGGTCCAACGCCTCCTGGCCCCGGTCGACCCGCTCCAGTATCCAGGCAGCCAGCAGCAGCTTGAAGGTGCTGGCCATGGGAAAGCGCTCGTCCTGGCGCCAGCCCAGCGACAGCCCGGAGCCGGTGTCGAGCATGGCGACCCCGAGCCGCGCCTTGGGGTGGCCGTCCAGTGCCGATTCAAGCTGCCGCATAGCGGCCTGCCAGGCCACCTCCCGCGCGTTGCGCTGGCCCGCTGGCGCGGCAGCATGGGCCGGGCCGGCCCACAAGGCGGCCGTCGAAGCGGCGGCCACGGCGGCGAAGAGATCAAAGGAAAACTGGCGTCTTTGCATGGAATGAACCTGTCGTTGAAAGCAAGAAGACCCGAACGATAGAGACATGTCGGCCAGAGCACCATCGACAATAATCGGGAAGAGCCCCAAGAAAAACTGCTTGCTACTTGCCTGCCTGATTCCGACGCCATGCACCTGCCCCTCAATGCCCTGCGCGCCTTCGAGGTCTCGGCGCGCCACCTCAACCTCACCCGTGCAGCCCAAGAGCTGTGCGTGACCCAGACCGCGGTCAGCCAGCACATCCGCAACCTCGAAGAGCGCCTGGGCAAACCGCTGTTTCGGCGCCTGCCGCGTGGACTGGCATTGACGGACGAAGGCCTGGCCCTGCTGCCGGTGCTGGCCGATGCGTTCGGCCGCATTGCCGGTGCCCTGGAGCAGTTCAGCGACACCCGCCCCCGCGAAGTGCTCACCGTCGGCGCCGTGGGCACCTTCGCCGTGGGGTGGCTGCTGCCGCGGCTGCGCGAGTTCCAGCAGGCGTGCCCCTTCGTGGACCTGCGCCTGCTCACGCACAACAACCGGGTGGACATCGCGGGCGAGGGACTGGACTGCGCCATCCGGTTCGGGGACGGCGCCTGGCATGGCACCGAGGCCGACCGCCTGCTGGAAGCGCCGCTGTCCGCCATGTGCGCGCCCTCCATCGCCCCCCGGCTGCGAGCGCCGGCCGACCTGGCGCACGAATCGCTGCTGCGTTCGTACCGCGCGGACGAGTGGGCCGCCTGGTTCAGCGCGGCCGGTGTGCCCTGCCCGCTCGTGCGGGGCACGGTGTTCGACTCCTCCCTGGCCTTGGCCGAGGCCGCCGCGCAGGGTGCAGGCGTAGCGCTGCTGCCGGTGCGGCTTTTTCAAAGGGAGTTGCAACAGGGGCGGCTCGTGCAGCCCTTCGGCACGCGCATCGCATTGGGTGCCTACTGGCTCACGCGCTTGAAATCCCGCCCGCCCAGTGCTGCGCTGCAGGCCTTTCGCGGCTGGCTGCTGGCCGGCTGCGGCAGTCCTTCGAGCAACCCGGCCTGATCGGCCGCCCGCGCCCCGGCCGTTCCAGATGCCCCGCTATCATCGCCACCCCATGCCCGAGATCCTCACCGCCGCCCTCTACCATTTCGTCGATCTGCCCGACTGCGCCGCACTGCAGCCACCACTGCAATCCGTGTGCGAGGCCCATGGCGTGCGGGGCCTGCTGCTGCTGGCGCCAGAGGGGATCAACGGCACGATCGCAGGGGAGCCCGCAGGCGTGCGGGCCGTGCTGGCCTGGCTTCGTGCCGATGAGCGGCTGGCCGGCCTGCGCCACAAGGAGGCGCTGGGCGACCGCATGCCGTTCTACCGCATGCGGGTGCGGCTCAAGCGCGAGATCGTCACCCTGGGCGTGACCGGACTGGACCCGGCACGGAATGCCGGCACGCACGTGCCGCCGGCGCAATGGAACGCCCTGATCGACGACCCCGAGGTGGTGGTGATCGACGTGCGCAACGACTATGAAGTGGGCATCGGCAGCTTCGCCCGGGCCATCAACCCGCGCACGCGCAGCTTCACGGAGTTTCCGGCCTGGGTGGAGCAGCAGCGCGCGCCGGGCGGCGTGCTGGCACACCGGCCCAAGGTGGCCATGTTCTGCACGGGCGGCATCCGGTGCGAGAAGTCCACCGCCCTGCTCAAGTCGCAGGGCTTCGACGAGGTGTTCCACCTGGACGGAGGCATCCTGCAGTACCTGGAAGACGTGCCCGCCGAAGACAGCCGCTGGCACGGCGATTGTTTCGTGTTCGACGAACGCGTGTCGGTGGGCCACGGCCTGTCCACGGGCCGGCACCAGTTGTGCCGGTCCTGCCGCATGCCGCTGGGCGAGGCCGAACTCGCATCGCCCCAGTACCGCCCCGGCGTGAGCTGCCCCTATTGCCATGGCACGCGCACGCCCGAGCAGGAGCGCGCCCTGGCCGAGCGCGAGCAACAGATGGTGCTCGCGCGGCAGCGCGGGCAGGACCACATCGGTGCGCGCCTGGGCTCCTCCGGTGTGGCGCAGTCCGATGGTCAACCATCGGACGCGCCCAGCGGCCTGCCCGTGCTGTATTCCTTTCGCCGCTGCCCCTACGCCATGCGGGCCCGCATGGCGATCGCGGCCAGCGGGCAGGCCTGTGAATTGCGCGAGGTGGTATTGCGCGACAAGCCGCAAGCCCTGCGGGACGCATCGCCCAAAGCCACGGTGCCCGTGCTGGTGCTGCCCGATGGCCAGGTGCTGGAACAAAGCCTGGAGATCATGCGCTGGGCGCTCGCTCGCCACGATCCACAGGGCTGGATGGCCGAAGATGCCGCAGCGGCCCGGGACACCGATGCGCTCATCGCGGCCTGCGACGGCACCTTCAAACAGGCCCTGGACCGCTGCAAGTACCCGAACCGCTATCCGCAGCAGACCGGCACGGGGGACGGCGTGGAGGACGCGCCAACGCCCCAGGCCACCGCCACCGCGTTCCTGACCCAGTGGGACGAGCGGCTGGCGCAACACGCCTTCCTGTGCGGCCCGCGGCCCACGCTGGCCGACGTGGCCATCATGCCGTTCGTGCGCCAGTTCGCAGGCATCGACGCCACGGACTGGCAGGCGGGCCCCTGGCCCCATGTGCGAAAGTGGCTGGCAGCATGGGAGGCCAGCACGGCGTTCACGCAGGTGATGGACAAGATGGCGCCCTGGGTGCCCGGAACCCGGGGCCCGGTGTTTCCCGCCCAGGAGCCCATGGCAGCGCCAGCACCGATCTGACGGATTTGCAACGCCCAAGAAAAAGGCGCCTGTTCAAGGCGCCTTTTTCATTCAACGGGGTTCAGGCCGGTTTCAAGCCGCAGCCAGCGGGCGGCGATTGGCACCCGCTCGCCCGCCGCGGGCCAGCAGCACCAGCAGCACGACGGCCATGAGCACGAAGCAGATGAACGACCAGTTGGCGATGGAGCCTCCAAGAAAGGTCCAGTCCACCGCGGCGCAGTCGCCCGAACCGCGGAAGATCATGGGGATCGCGCGGCCGATGGGGAAGTGCTCGATCATTCCGTAGAAGTCGCGACCGCAGGTGGCGATCTCGGGCGGGTACCACTGCAGCCAGCTTTGCCGCGCCGCCACGAAGGCGCCGAATCCCGACGACAGCAGCGCCAGGACGGCCCACGACATCCACCAGCCCCGGGTGCCCCGGGCGCTGGCCAGGGCCGCAAACACGGCGACCCCGATGAGCGCATAGCGCTGCACGATGCACATCGGGCAGGGCTCGAGCCCCACGACATGCTGCAGGTACATGCCAAAAGCCAGCATGGCCACGCAGGCCGCCGCGATGAGGCCCAGCACGCGGCGGGGCGCGGCATCCAACCAGTTCAACACCATTGTTCTTGTCCTTGAAGGCCGCGGTCGGCAGCCCTCGAAGGCTGCATCAGATACCGGCGGCGTGGTCCAGAAAAACGCGGGCGCGGCGCGGTGTGACCACCAGCGTTTCACCCTCCCTGAAACCCATCTCCCGGTACTGCTGCGCAGGAATTTGCGCTTCGATCACCGAGTCGGGGCTCGCATTGTCCGCTGGTTTGTGGTCGGCATCGGGAATAAGTTCCAGCCGCGCGATCGGCCCCACGACGATGGCACGGCTGAGCTGCGCGACGATGCCGCGCGGGCGCCCGTCGGCGTCCACGCCCTCGCCGGGCGAGTAGCGCTGCACGTCCAGATCGTGCGGACGCACATAGGCAAAGGCGCTGGCGTTCTGGGCGCCCGCATGCTCGGGCGAATCGATGGCCATGCCCTCCACGTGCACCAGCCCTTCGTGGGCGCGGCCGCGAAACAGGTTCACGTCGCCCAGGAAACCATAGACGAACGGGCTGGCCGGCTGGTCCCACACCTCCTGGGGCGAGCCGCTCTGCTCGATCCGGCCCTGGTTGATGACCACCACGCGGTCGGCCACTTCCAGGGCTTCCTCCTGGTCGTGGGTCACGAAGATGCTGGTCACGTGCAGTTCGTCGTGCAGGCGGCGCAGCCACCGGCGCAGCTCTTTGCGCACCTTGGCATCGAGCGCGCCGAAGGGCTCGTCCAGCAGCAGCACCTTGGGCTCCACCGCCAGGGCGCGCGCAAGGGCGATGCGCTGGCGCTGGCCGCCGGACAGTTGCGACGGATAGCGGTCGGCCAGCCAGTCGAGCTGCACGAGCTTGAGCAGGTCGGTCACCTTCTGCTTGATCTGCGCATCGCTCGGGCGCTCGCCGCGCGGCTTCACGCGCAGGCCGAAGGCGACGTTCTCGAACACCGTCATGTGCCGGAACAGCGCGTAGTGCTGGAAGACGAAGCCCACGCCACGGTCGCGCACGTGCACGTCGGTGGTGTCCTCGCCCGAAAAATGGATAGTGCCCACGTCGGGCGTCTCCAGCCCCGCGATGATGCGCAGCAGCGTGGTCTTGCCGCAGCCCGAGGGGCCGAGCAGCGCGATCAGTTCGCCGGACTGGATGTCCAGGCTCACGTCGCGCAGTGCCTGGAAGCTGCCGAACTGCTTGCTGATGTTGCGGATTTCAATGCTCATGGTGTGCTTTCGTTCAGCGCGCGCCCACGGCGGCGGGTGCGGGGCGCTCGGGCGGCAGCGCGGCCGCGGCCTTGCGCTCCTGCTCGTTGCGCCATTCGGCAATGGACTTGATGACCAGCGTGACCAGTGCCAGCAGGGCCAGCAGCGAGGCCGCAGCGAACGCCGCCACGGACTGGTATTCGTTGTAGAGAATCTCCACGTGCAGCGGAATGGTGTTGGTCTGCCCGCGGATGTGGCCCGAGACGACCGACACCGCGCCGAACTCGCCCATGGCGCGCGCATTGCACAGGATCACGCCGTACAGCAGGCCCCACTTGATGTTGGGCAGCGTCACGTACCAGAAGGTCTGCCAGCCGCTCGCGCCCAGCACGATGGCCGCCTGCTCCTCGTCGCTGCCCTGGGCCTGCATGAGCGGAATCAATTCGCGCGCGATGAACGGGAAGGTCACGAAGATGGTCGCCAGCACGATGCCCGGCACGGCGAAGATGATCTTGACGTCGTGCGCCGCCAGCCAGGGGCCGAACCAGCCGTTGGCGCCGAACATCAGCACGTACACCAGGCCGGCCACCACGGGCGAGACGGAAAACGGCAGGTCCACCAGCGTGGTCAGGAACGCCTTGCCCCGGAACTCGTACTTGGCGATGGCCCAGGCCGCCGCCACGCCGAACACCAGGTTCAACGGCACCGCGATGGCCGCGGTGATGAGGGTCAGCCGGATGGCGGCCCAGGCATCGGGCTCCTTGAGCGCCGCCACGTAGGCACCGAAGCCCTTGCGCAGCGCCTCGGTGAACACGGCGGCCAGCGGCAGCACGAGGAACAGCAGCAGGAACGCGAGCGCGATGCCGATCAGCGTCCAGCGCACCCAGGGGGCCTCGGTCGTGCCGGCCTGGGCGCGGCGCACCACGTTGCGCCCGCCGGAGTTGGAAGCGGTGGAAGTCATGCCGGGGCTCCTGCGTGGCGGCGCTGCCAGGCCTGCAATGCGTTGATGACGAGCAGCAGCGCGAAGGAGATCACCAGCATCACCACCGCGACCGCCGTGGCGCCCGCGTAGTCGTACTGCTCCAGCTTGCCGATGATGATGAGGGGCGTGATCTCGGAGATCATGGGCATGTTGCCCGCGATGAAGATGACCGAGCCGTATTCACCCACCGCCCGCGCGAACGCCATGGCAAAGCCCGTGAGCAGCGCCGGAGTGATCGCAGGCAGGATGACGCGCGTGAAGATCTGCCAGCGCGTGGCGCCCAGGCTGGTGGCGGCTTCTTCCAGCTCCTTCTCGGCGTCTTCCAGCACCGGCTGCACCGTGCGCACCACGAAGGGCAGCCCGATGAAGATCAGCGCGATCACCACGCCGGCGGGCTTGAAGGCCAGCTGGATGCCCAGCGGCTCCAGGTACTGCCCGACCCAGCCGTTGCCGGCCAGCAAGGCGGTGAGCGAAATGCCCGCCACCGCCGTGGGCAACGCGAACGGCAGGTCCACCAGGGCATCGACGATCTTCTTGCCCGGAAAGCGGTAGCGCACCAGCACCCAGGCGATCAGCAGGCCGAACACGAGGTTGACCACCGCCGCGATGAACGACGCGCCGAAGGTGAGCCGGTAGGACGCCAGCACGCGCGGCGCGCTGATGGCGGTCCAGAACTGGTCCCAGGTCAGCGTGAAGGTCTTGAAGACCAGCGCCGACAGCGGGATGAGCACGATGATGCTCAGGTAGAAGATGGTGTAGCCCAGCGTCAGGCCGAAGCCGGGCAGAACCCGCTTCGGGCTGCGCCGGGCCCCGCCCGTGGACGCCACGGCGGCGCCGGGCAAGGCAGAGGTCGCAGCGTTCATGTCTTACTTGGCGCCGGGGGTGTAGAGCTTGTCGAACTGGCCGCCGTCGTTGAAGTGCACCTTCTGTGCCTCGCCGAGGGAGCCGAAATACTTGGCCACGGTGAACAGCTTGACGGGCTTGAACAGGTCGGCGTGCTTTTTCAGCACCGCTTCGGAACGCGGACGCAGCGCGTGGCGGGCCGCGATCTCCTGCGCCTCATCGGAGTAGAGGTAGTCCAGATAGGCCTTGGCCAGTTCGCCCGTGCCTTTCTTGGCGACGGTGCGCTCGACCACCGCGACTGGGTTTTCGGCCAGCACGCTGCTGGAGGGGTACACCGCATCGACCTTGCCCTTGCCGAATTCGCGCTCGATGGACAGCACCTCGGATTCGAACGTGATCAGCACATCGCCCGTGTTGCGCTGCAGGAAGATGCTGGTGGCATCGCGCCCACCCTTGCCCAGCACGGGGACGTTCTTGAACACCTGGCCCACGAACTCAGCGGCCTGGGCGTCGGTGCCGCCCTTCTCGCGCACGCTGCCCCAGGCCGCCAGGTAGGCGTAGCGGCCGTTGCCGCCGGTCTTGGGGTTCACCACGACGACCTGCACGCCGGGCTTGGCGAGATCGTCCCAGTCCTTGATGTTCTTGGGGTTGCCCTTGCGCACCAGGAACAGCATGGTCGAGGTGGTAGGCGATGCATCGTTGGGAAAGCGCTTGGCCCAGTCCTTGGCGACCACGCCGTTGGTGGCGAGGAAGTCGATGTCGGTCGTGGTGTTCATCGTGACCACGTCGGCGTCGAGGCCGTCGTTCACCGCACGGGCCTGGGCGCTGGAGCCGCCATGGGCCTGGTCGATCTTCACGTCCTTGCCGGTGGTCTTCTTGTAGTGGGCGGCGAAGGCGGGGTTGTAGTCCTTGTAGAACTCGCGGGCCACGTCATAGGAAGCGTTCAGCAGCGTGGACGTCTGTGCCGACGCGACGCCGCCAGCGACCAGGGCCACCATGGCCAGGAAAGTCTTGAGTTTTGTCCGGGAAGTCATGTCTGCGCCCTCGTTACTGAAAAAGTGAAACCGATTGTGGGCGGCAGCGCTTAAAACTCAAAAGAATATATTCTTGTTAATTAATCGATTTCCAGAATATAGAACCCCGGCAAAACCAAGGGGCGGCATGGTGGATTTCAGCCAAAAATGCCTCCAGCGCAATGGGTACTATGGCGTTTAGCTACAAAAA
>NZ_BAAJYT010000009.1:0-59465 GCF_057541515.1 Acidovorax sp. KNOB132 | reverse complement strand
ATGCCGGCGGATTTCATGCCTGTATTGCTACTAAATTTGTAGCAGATCACGTTTTTGCGACTTGTGGGGCCAGGTGTGCATCGCGGCACTGTCCGACGACAAAGGGCGTCTTGGCTGACGGAGGGCCCGTACCCGGTCGAGCCACCATCGGCGGGTCGCCCGCGCCGCGGGCCCGCATCCGATTCAGGGAACGCATGGCATCCAAAGACAAAGAGAAAGAAAAAGACAAACCCGCCGGTCCGGCCGTGAGCGAGAAGGACATCAAGGCGCAGCGCGATCTGTGCGTGCTGGGACCGCACGGCGACCTGCGCCTGGCCTCGGTCACCATCGACGGCTACAGCCTGGAGCTGCGCGACGGCGATGGCTTTGTGGGCGACAACGCCAGCCGCACCGCCTTCCGCGAAATGCTCGATGCCTGGCGCAAGCTCTATACCGACATGGCCGGCAAGGACCCGCTGGGCAGCAAGCCCACGCGCGAGATCAGCAAGCAGCGCCTGGACGAGCTGCTCGAAAAGGACGGCGCCGCCGCCCGCGCCATCGAGGCTGCCTCGGAGGACTATGCGCTGCAGCTGTCCCACGTGGTGCAGTGCTTTCTCAAGCACAAGACGTGGCGCGGCGTGAAGCGCGTGATCATCGGTGGGGGCTTTCACCAGAGCGAAGTGGGCGAGAGGGCCATCGCCCGGGCCGCCGAAATCCTCAAGAAGGAAAAGACCTCCGTCGAACTGCGTACCCTGCACCACCACGCGGACGAGGGTGGCCTTATCGGCTGGGTGCACCTGGCGCCGCCGGCGCTGCTGCAGAGCTACGACGCCATTCTGGCTGTGGACATCGGCGGCACCAACGTGCGCTGCGGCATCGTGCAGACCCACCTGCACAGCGCGCCCGACATGTCCAAGGCCGAGGTGCTGATCCGCGAGAAGTGGGGCCATGCCGACGACGCCCCCAAACGCGACGAACTGGTCGAAGGCATCGCGGAGATGCTGGAAGACCTCGTGGCCCATGCCGAGAAGGAAAACATCCGCCTCGCGCCCTACGTCGGCGTGGCCTGCCCGGGGCTGGTCTGCGAAGACGGGTCGCTGGCGGGCGGCACGCAGAACCTGCCGGGCAACTGGGAGAGCATCCGTTTTCACCTGCCGCGCGACCTGTGCGAGCGCCTGCCCTACATCGGACAGGGCCGCACGCAGGTCTGCCTGCACAACGATGCGGTGGTGCAGGGCCTGTCGGAGCTGCCATTCACCACCGACGTGAAACACTGGGCCGTGCTCACCGTGGGCACGGGCCTGGGCAACGCCAGCTACACGAACCGCGCGGACGGCTGAGCCGCAGGCCCGCGCCGGGCGGGGCAGGGCGCGGAAGACCCGCAAGACAGGGCAGGGCCGATCTCCGGCGCCTTGGGCGGGCGCCGCGCTGCCCAATAGGGTGGGCCGCCCTCCGGCATGCCCCGAAACCTATAATCGACGTCCCCAGCCCTCGCCGGGACTTCATGGGCCTCACATGCGTTGAGGCACCTCGGCACCCCACCAGATTCCAAGATGAGCCAGCCCACTTCCAGCGTTGCAGACATCCGCAAGACTTTCCTCGACTTCTTCGCGTCGAAGGGCCACACCATCGTTCCGTCAAGCCCGCTCGTGCCGGGCAACGACCCGACGCTGATGTTCACGAACTCGGGCATGGTGCAGTTCAAGGACGTGTTCCTGGGCACCGACAAGCGTCCTTACCAGCGCGCCACCTCCGTCCAGGCCTGCCTGCGTGCGGGCGGCAAGCACAACGACCTGGAGAACGTGGGCTACACGGCGCGCCACCACACGTTCTTCGAAATGCTGGGCAACTGGAGCTTTGGCGACTACTTCAAGCGCGAATCGCTGAAGTGGGCCTGGGAACTGCTCACCGAGGTCTATCAGCTGCCGGCCGAACGCCTGCTCGCCACCGTCTACGAAGAGGACGACGAGGCCTACGACATCTGGACCAAGGAAATCGGCCTGCCGCCCGAGCGCGTGATCCGCATCGGCGACAACAAGGGCGGCCGCTACAAGTCCGACAATTTCTGGATGATGGCCGACACGGGCCCCTGCGGCCCCTGCAGCGAAATCTTCTACGACCACGGCCCCGAGATCCCCGGCGGCCCGCCCGGCAGCCCTGACGAGGACGGAGACCGCTTCATCGAGATCTGGAACAACGTGTTCATGCAGTTCGACATGGCCGAGGACGGCTCCGTCAAGCCACTGCCCGCACCATGCGTGGACACGGGCATGGGCCTGGAGCGCCTGGCCGCCATCCTGCAGCACGTGCACAGCAACTACCAGATCGATCTGTTCGATGCGCTCATCAAGGCCGCAGGCCGCGAGACCCACACGGCCGATCTGTCCAACCCGTCGCTGAAGGTGATCGCCGACCACATCCGCGCGACCTCGTTCCTCATCGTGGACGGTGTGCTGCCGAGCAACGAAGGCCGTGGCTACGTCGAGCGCCGCATCGTGCGCCGCGCCATCCGCCATGGCTACAAGCTGGGCCAGAAGACGCCTTTCTTCCACAAGCTCGTCAAGGACCTGGCCCAGCAGATGGGCGATGCCTACCCCAAGCTGCGCGAGCAGGAGCAGCGCATCACTGACGTGCTCAAGACCGAAGAGGAACGCTTCTTCGAGACGCTGGCCAACGGCATGGAAATTCTGGACGCCGCCCTGGCCGGCGGCGCGAAGGTGCTGCCCGGCGACGTGGCCTTCAAGCTGCATGACACGTACGGCTTTCCGCTCGACCTGTCGGCCGACGTGTGCCGCGAGCGCGGCGTGACCGTGGACGAGGCCGGTTTCGCCGAAGCCATGAACAAGCAAAAGGCCCAGGCCCGCGCGGCCGGCAAGTTCAAGATGGACAAGGCGCTGGAGTACACCGGCGACGTCAACCGCTTCACCGGCTACGAGCAACTGGCCGAGAAGACCGCCAAGATCACTGCCATCTATGTGGACGGCGTCGGCGTGGCCGCGCTGCGCTCGGGGCAGGAGGGCGTCGTGGTGCTCGACACCACGCCGTTCTACGCCGAAAGCGGTGGCCAGGTGGGCGATCAGGGCGTCATCACCAGCGGCTCGGCCCGCTTCGCGGTGGCCGACACGCTCAAGATCAAGGCCGACGTGTTCGGTCACCACGGTAGCCTGGAAGCGGGCACCCTGAACGTGGGCGACACCGTGACGGCCGAGGTGGACACGGCGCTGCGCGCCGCCACCATGCGCAACCACTCCGTCACCCACCTGATGCACAAGGCCCTGCGCGAAGTGCTGGGCAGCCATGTGCAGCAAAAGGGCTCGCTGGTGAACGCCGAGCGCACGCGCTTCGACTTTGCCCACAATGCCCCGGTGACCGATGCGCAGATCCGCGAGATCGAGCGCCGCGTGAACGAGGAAATCCTGGCCAACACCCCCACCGGCGCCCGCGTGATGGACATCGAGTCGGCCCAGAAGACCGGCGCCATGATGCTGTTCGGCGAGAAGTACGGCGAAAGCGTGCGGGTGCTGGACATCGGCACCAGCCGCGAACTGTGTGGCGGCACGCACGTGGCGCGCACCGGCGACATCGGGCTGTTCAAGGTCGTGGCCGAAGGCGGCGTGGCAGCCGGCGTGCGGCGGATCGAGGCCGTCACCGGCAGCAACGCGCTGGCCTATCTGCAGCAACTCGAAGACACCGTGACCCGTGCGGCCAGCGTGCTGAAGGCACCGGTGGCCGAGCTGAACGGCCGCATCGGCCAGACGCTGGACCAGGTGAAGGGGCTGGAGCGTGAAGTGGCCGCACTCAAGGGCAAGCTCGCTTCGGCGCAGGGCGACGAGATGCTCGCCCAGGCGGTGGACATCAAGGGCGTGAAGCTGCTGGCGGCCCAACTGCCCGGCGCGGATGCCAAGACCCTGCGCGACACCATGGACAAGCTCAAGGACAAACTCAAGTCTGCCGTGATCGTGCTGGCGGCCGTCGATGGCGACAAGGTTCAGCTGGCGGCCGGCGTGACCGCCGACAGCGTGGGCAAGGTCAAGGCCGGCGAGCTTGTCAACTTCGTGGCCCAGCAGGTCGGCGGCAAGGGCGGCGGCAAGCCTGACATGGCCATGGCCGGTGGCACCGATGCGTCCGCGGTGCCCGCGGCGCTGGAATCCGTGCAAGGTTGGGTGGGCGAACGCCTCTGATTTTCAGGGCGCCGCAAAAACAAAGGCCCGCATCGCGGGCCTTTGTTGTTTGGCCAGCCGCAGGGCCGGCCGGTCAGAACAGTTCGACGTCGTCGTTGGACACCTTGGTGTGCAGGTGGCCCTGGTCGATCAGCTCGTCGTAGTAGCACACCCGGTTGCGGCCGTTTTCCTTGGCGAAGTAGAGGGCCTGGTCGGCCTGGCCCAGGATTTCGACCGGCGCACCGCGGTCGGTGCACACGAAGCCCAGGCTGACCGTGACCCGGCCCACCTGCGGAAAGTTGTACTCCTGCACCGCCAGGCGGAAGCGGTTGAACACCTTGTGCGCGGTCGACAGCGTGGTCGAGCGCAGCAGCACCACGAACTCCTCGCCCCCGAAACGGAAGATGCGGTCGTGGCTGCGGAAGGATGAGCGCAGGATGTTGGCGATCAGGATCAGCACTTCGTCGCCATACAGGTGGCCGAAGCGGTCGTTGACCTGCTTGAAGTGGTCGATGTCCACCACCGCCAGCCACTGCTGCAGCGGCTCGCTGGTGTCGGCACCGTCTCCGTCCGCGAGCATCTCGTCGGCCGCGATGCGCACGCTGCCGGACACGCCCGCGCGGCGCGCGAACTGCTCGTCGAAGGTCTTGCGGTTGAACAGCCCCGTGAGCGCATCGCGCTCGCTGTAGTCCAGCAGGCTCTGGTAGTTCTGGTAGACGTAGAAGACGCTCTGGATCACGTCCAGCTTGTGCACCGAGAACGGCCGCGACTGCGTCACCTCGATGCAGGCGTGCACCTCGTCGTGCATCCACACCGGCATCCACAGCGTGTGCTCGCCCTTGCGCAGCGAATGCAGCGCGCGCCGCTCCTTCTGCAAGATGCACTCGTGCAGCGCGGCGTATTGGGTGAGGGGCTCGCGGCGGGAATCGGCCGCCGCTTCGGAGTTGGTCGATACCATCTGGCCCTGGTCGCACCAGGTGCGCGGCCGCACGTATGGAATGCCATCGTCCTTGAAGATTTCGAGCGCACGCACCGCCTTGATCGCGGGCAGCTTCTGGAGCGTGGAGAGCACCGACACCTCCAGCCGAAGATGGTCGCGGTGGCCGGTCATTTCGACCAGGTTGTCGAGAATGGGCTTCATGGATGCGTCGATTCTGCAGTCATGCGGTCAACTTCGGCGCACGAACACCACGTCCCATACACCGTGCCCCAGGCGCAGGCCACGGTTTTCGAACTTGGTGAGGGGGCGGTAGTCGGGCTGCGGCGCGTAGCCGTCAGCGGTATTGGCCAATTGGGGCTCGGCCGACAGCACCTCCAGCATCTGTTCGGCGTACGGCTGCCAGTCCGTCGCGCAATGCAGGTAGCCGCCCGGCTTGAGCCGGGCCGCCAGCTTGGCCACCAGCGGCGGCTGGATCAGGCGGCGCTTGTTGTGCTTTTTCTTGTGCCACGGATCGGGAAAGAAGATGTGGATCCCATCCAGCGTGCTAGGCGGCACCATGTGGTCGATCACCTCGACCGCGTCGTGCTGCAGGATGCGGATGTTGGCCAGGCCCTGCTCGCCAATGCGTTTGAGCAGCGCGCCCACGCCGGGCTCGTGCACCTCGCAGCACAGGAAGTTGTCGTGCGGGCGCACGCCGGCAATGTGCGCGGTGGCCTCGCCCATGCCGAATCCGATTTCCAGCACCAGCGGGGCGCTGCGGCCGAACACGGCGGGTGCGTCGATGGGTTGGGGCGCGTAGTCCAGCACGAAGCGGGGGCCCAGCTCTTCGAAGGCCTTGGCCTGGCCGGTGGTGGTGCGGCCTGCGCGGCGCACATAGCTCTTGATGGTCTTGGGATAGGGGACGTCGGCGGGGGCACCGCCGCCCGCGCGCGCAGGGCGCTGCTCGGGGGGATTCGTCGGGCCGGCATCGGCCAGGGGCAATTGCGTTTCTGTCACGGTGAGCGATTGTAGATTCCGGACCATGCCCGCGCCCAGAGCTCCAGCGCATGGCCGACCGGGGTGTCGTTTGGCCGCACCAGCGGCGGCAGGCCCAACTGGTGCGCGGCGGCAGCCAACGCCTTGACGGGTTCGCGCGTGTCCACCGGCGGCGCGCCGTGCTGCTTGGAGAGCTTGGCACCGTCGGGCGCATACACCAGCGGCGTGTGCAGGTAGCGCGGCGTGGTCAGGCCGAGGGCGTGCTGCAGCAGGATCTGTCTCGGCGTGTTGTCGGCGAGGTCTTCCCCGCGCACGACGTGCGTGATGCCCTGGTCGGCATCGTCCACCACCACGGCGAGCTGGTAGGCCCACAGCCCATCGGCGCGGCGCAGCACGAAGTCGCCGACCGTGCCCGCCACGTCCTGCGATTGCACGCCCAGCCGGCGGTCTTCCCATACCACGCCGTCCCGCGCGACCGAAGGCCCCGCATCGCGCTCGCACGGCCCTGAACGGGGCGGTGATTTTTTCTGAATTTCCGATGCGCGGAACCGCCAGGACCGTGCCGGCCGACCCTGCAGCCCCCCGCGGCAGGTGCCGGGGTAGGGCAATTCCACGTGGGGTTGGCGCACATGGCCGAGCCGGGCCTGGGCCTGCTCGATGTCGCTGCGCGAGCAGGCGCAGGGGTAAGCCTGTCCCTGGGCAAGCAGGCGGTCCAGCGCTTGCTGGTATGGCAGGCCACGCTCCGATTGCCGCATCACCGGACCATCCGGCAGCAGGCCGCAATCGGCCAGCTGGGACAGGATGATGGCGTCGGCCCCGGGCGCGCAGCGCGGGGTGTCGACGTCTTCGATACGCACCAGCCATTGCCCGCCGCGCCCCCCGTGCGCCGAGCGCGCGTCCAGCCAACTGGCCAGCGCCGCCACCAGCGAGCCCGCATGCAGCGGGCCTGTGGGCGACGGCGCGAAACGGCCGATGTAGCGGGAGAGGGCGCCCAGCGTCATGCCACCGCGAGGGCGAGTTCCAGTCCCGAGACGAACGCATCTTCCAGGCGATGGCCCAGGCACCAGTCGCCGCACAGGCCGATGCCGGCCTTGGCATCCCACAGGTGCGAGCGGCCCAGCGGCGCGAGCGTTTGCGCATAGCGCCAGCGGCAGACCTCGGCGTGCGCGGGCTCGGCGCGGATGCCGGTCACTTCGGAGAACGCTTTGGTGAGCTTGGCCTGCACCCGGGCTTCTCCGTCCTCCAGGTGCTCCCGCGACCACGCGGGGCTGGCCTGCACGGTCCAGCGCTCCACCGGGCCGCGCCCGGGCTTGGAGGACTCGCGCGCCAGCCAGGCGATGCGGTGGTGGGTGCTGCGCGCCGCGTTCCACTGCGGTCCCAGCGTGGTCAGGCCCGGCCGCACCGCCTGGGGAAACGCCATCATGAGGGTCCAGCAGGGGGCGATGGTGACCTGGGCCAGCGGTGCGTGCAGCGACGGCGCAACGGTCGTGCCCGACGCGGTGCCGGAGGCCTGCAGCAGCGCCAGCGCCGGCACCGAGGGTTGCGCGAGCAGCACCGCGTCGAACCCCGCGTGCACCTGCGCCGCGCCATCGGGCGACTCGGTGCGCAGTTGCCAGCGCTTGCCGTCCATGGGGTCGCGTTCGATGCGGGTCACGCGGCAGCCGGTGAGCAGGCGGCCGGCCTGCGACAGCGGCCGCGACCACGCATCCATCAGCGATTGCATGCCAGGGCTGGCAACCCAGTGCGGCTCACCGGGCGGGGGTGCTGCGGCGGCCACGCGGCCAGCCGCGTCGAGCACGCGCACGGTGTTGGCGCTCCAGGGCCGGCACAGGCCGGGCACGGTTTCCAGGGCCCGTTCGAAGCGCGAGTCGCGCACGGTGAAATACTGCGCGCCGGCATCGAAGCTGCCGAAGGCCGTATCCAGCGTGGTGGTGCGTCCACCGGCATGGGGGGCCTTCTCGAACACCGTGACCTCATGGCCTGCCTGGACCAGCGTGCGGGCGCACACGATGCCCGCCATGCCGGCACCGATGACGGCGAAGCGGCGGGCCTGCGCCGAGGGCGGCGTCTGGGGGGATGGGGTCTCCGTGGAGGGGCTGCGTCGCAGCCGTTGCTTGGATCGTTGGGCAGGTGCTGGGGGCATGGGGCCGAGCCTTTCGGAAGCGAAGTTCAGGAGCAGTGAAACAAGGCCCACTCTACACGCGCCGCCCTTGGCCGCGCGGCTTCGTGCGCTAGAAATGATGATGGTTTTCGAGCAGTGCCTTGCGCGTGGCGGGGCTTTGCAGTTGGGACAGCCACCACTGCAGCGCCCGGCCCGGCGCGCTGTGGCCCGGTCCGCCCCAGGCGTAGTGCAGCTGCACGTTGCGCCGTGCGCGGGCCACCCGGCGTGTCACGAGGCGCCCCGCCTCCAGATAGGGCCGGGCCATGGGCTCTGGGATGAACCCGCCGCCCAGCCCGCGCAGCTGCGCCTGCAGCTTGGCCTGCATGCTGTCCACGGTGAAGACATCCTGCCCCCCGAGCAGGCCCATGGTCACGCTGCCGCGCTGCGCGGAATCGGCCACGGCCACGGCGCGGTGCATGCGCAGCACGGTGTCGGTGATGGGCTCCTGCGCAGCGGCCAGTGGGTGGTGGGGCGCGATGGCGTAGAGAAACTCCACCTCTCCCATCGTCTCCTGCTGCAGGCCGGAGACGGTGGAGGCGTTGACCGCCACGCCGATGGCAAGGTCGGCCCGGCCCGAGGTGAGCATCTCCAGCGTGCCCGACAGGATGCCGGTGCGCAGCTTGAGCCGCGTGGGCGGCTCCATGGCGTAGAACGCCTCGGTCAGCTCCAGCAGCGTGGTGGGCGAGATGATGCCGTCCACGCTGATGGTCAGCTGCGGCTCCCACCCCGTGGCGACGCGGCGAACGCGGTGCGCCACCGCGTCCACTTCTTCGAGCAGCCGAGCGCCTTCGCGTAGCAGTTCGGTACCGGCCTCCGTCGGGCGCGCCTGCCGCGCGCTGCGGTCGAACAGCAGCACGTCGAGGGCGTCCTCGATCTGGCGCACGCGGTAGGTGAGGGCGCTGGGCACCAGCCCCAGCCGACGCGCCGCCGCGGCGAAGCTGCCGGTGTCGGCAATGACCTGCAGCATCGCCAGGCTGTCGGGGGTCAGGGCATCGCGGGCGTTTTGCATGTTGGGTGCGGCTGGGCTTCAAAGATTTTGAATGATGCCTTCAATCCGCTTGGGCTTGCAAGCCGCACCCTGCTCCTAAAGTCGCTGCACCGAATGAACACCTGCTGCCCATGCTGACCGTCCGAAAATCCCAAGACCGGGGCCATGCCGACCATGGCTGGCTGCAGTCGTACCACAGCTTTTCGTTCGCCGGCTACTACGACCCCCGCTACATGGGCTATGGCAGCCTGCGCGTCGTCAACGAAGACCGCATCGCGCCGGGCACCGGCTTCGGCACCCACGGCCACCGCGACATGGAAATCCTGAGCTACGTGCTGTGCGGCGAACTGGCGCACAAGGACAGCCTGGGCAACGTGCGGGGCATTCCCCAGGGCGACGTGCAGCGCATGAGCGCCGGCACCGGCGTGACGCACAGCGAGTTCAATCATGCCCCCGGGCGCTCCACCCATTTCCTGCAGATCTGGTTGGAGCCCGATGCCCGCGGCATCGCCCCCGAATACGAGCAAAAGACCTTCGCCGATGCGGACAAGCGCGGCGTGCTCCGGCTGCTGGCCTCGCCCGATGGCGCGTGCGGCTCGCTCACCGTCCACGCGGATGCCCGCCTGTACGCCGGCCTGTTCGATGGGTCGGAGGCCGCCACGCTGGCGCTACCACCCGGCCGCAAGGGCTACGTGCAACTGGTGCGCGGGGCGCTGCAGGTCAACGGGCTTGACCTGGCGGCCGGCGACGCGGCCTTTGCCGAGCAAGAGCCCCTGCTGGCGTTCGGGCAGGGCACGCAGGCGGAAGTGCTGGTGTTCGACCTGGCGGCCTGAGAATCGGCCGACTTTCGTTTTCTTTTTCTCCCTGTCCCCTCTCTTTTTTCTTTATCCAACCACCCGTTCGAGGAGTTCTTCATCATGGCAAAAATCGCAGTGGTCTTTCATTCTGGCTATGGCCACACCCAGCGCCTGGCCCAGGCCGTGGCCGAAGGCGCGAACGCGCAGCTCGTCGCCATCGATGCCGATGGCAACCTGCCCGAAGGCGGCTGGGACACCCTGCAGGCGGCCGATGGCATCCTGTTCGGCACGCCCACGTACATGGGCGGCCCGAGCTGGCAGTTCAAGAAATTCGCCGATGCCTCCTCCAAGGCCTGGTTCGGCCGCAGCTGGCAGGACAAGGTGTTCGGCGGCTTCACCAACAGCGCCAGCCTGAACGGCGACAAGCAGGGCACGCTGGCCTACCTGCACACCCTGGCGTCGCAGCACGGCGGCATCTGGGTGAGCCTGGGCCTGCTGCCCAGCAACTCCAAGGCCGCCACCCGCAACGACCTGAACAACCTGGGCGGCTCGGTCGGCGTGCTGGCCCAGTCGCCCTCCGACGCCAGCGTGCAGGAGATGCTCCAGGGCGACCTGGACACGGGCCGGTCGTACGGCGCACGCGTGGCGGAGATTGCGCGCCGCCTGCACGGCTGATAGATTGGCCGGCCCATCCCCTCTCGATCCCTCCCCTCACCGGAGCCTTCCCATGACCCTCGAATTGCGGCGCATTGCCGGCGCACCGCTGGCGCAGACCCTGACGGTTCGCGGGCATCGCCTTGTCGTGGACGGCACCGTGGCCGAGGACGGCGATGACGCCGGCCCCAATCCGCACGACCTGTACGACGCCGCGCTCGGCGCGTGCAAGGCGCTCACCGTGCTGTGGTACGCGCGCCGAAAGGGCATGGCGGTGGACGACGTGCGCACGGTGATCGACCGCGACGCGTCGGCCGAGCGCAGCGGCACCTACCGCCTGGCCGCCCGCCTGCAGGTGAGCGGCGATCTCACCGACGCCCAGATCGCGGAGCTGGAAGCCGTGGCCGCCAAGTGCCCGGTGCACAAGCTGATGACCAGCGTCACCACCGAGATCACCACCGCCGTGGAGCGCATGCCATGAGCGGGCCGGCCATCCTGAAGGGGCACGACAAGGACCTGGGCGGCGGATTCACCGTGCGCCGGCTCCTGCCATCGCTGCAGCGGCGCTCCGTCGGGCCCTTCGTCTTCTTCGACCATTTCGGGCCGGTGACCGTGGAGCCGGCGTCCGAATACGACGTGCGGCCCCACCCGCACATCGGCCTGGCCACCGTCACCTACCTGTTCGACGGTGCCATCGTGCACCGGGACAGCCTGGGCTCGCTGCAGCAGATCGAACCCGGTGCCATCAACTGGATGACCGCGGGGCGCGGCATCGTGCATTCCGAGCGGCGGCCCGATGCGCTGCGCGACCGCAGCTACGTGAACCATGGCATCCAGCTGTGGGCGGCGCTGCCAATGGCCAGCGAGGACGACGCACCCAGCTTCGTGCACACGCCGGCCGCCGACATTCCCGAGCTGTCGCACGAGGGCGCCATGGTGCGCGTGCTGATCGGCCGGGCGTTCGGCCATGCCTCGCCCGTGGCGACGCTGTCGCCCACGCTGTACCTCGACGTGCAATTGGCCGCCGGCGGTGCGCTGACCCTGCCGCCCCTGGCGCAGGAAATGGCGATCTATGCGGTGGACGGCGACCTGCTGCTCGACGGCGAGCCGTTCGCGGCACACACGCTGGCCGTGCTGGAGACGGGCGCCGGCGCCGCGCTGCGCGCGCCGGACCGGGCGGTGCGGCTGATGGTGATCGGCGGCGACGCACTGGATGCCCCGCGCCACATCTGGTGGAATTTCGTGTCGAGCCGCAAGGACCGCATCGTGCAGGCTGCCGACGACTGGGACGCCCAGCGCATGGGCCACGTGCCCGGCGAGACCGAATGGATTCCGCTGCCGGAGCGGCGCTTCAAGCCTTGAACTGAAAAATCGGGCCAAAACAGCCCGATGCCCTAGAAAATCATGCCCAGGTAGCTCATATTTTGATAGCGGCGGGCTCTGCGGCTGATTCCGGCTGCGTCGACAGGTCGTTCGCCAGCACCCGGCGCTCGTCGAACACGAAGCAGCCGCCGTGGTAGTGCGCCCCGTCGGTTTCCTCGAAGTACTTGAGGATGCCGCCTTCGAGCTGGTAGACGTTCTCGATGCCTTCCTCGCGCATCAGGATGGCGGCCTTTTCGCAGCGGATGCCGCCCGTGCAGAAGCTCACCACCGTCTTGCCCGCGAACTCGGCCTTGTGCTCGCGCAGCGCCGGCGGAAACTCGGTGAACTTGTCGATGCGCCAGTCGATGGCGTTGTCGAACGTGCCCTGGTCCACCTCGAAGGCATTGCGCGTGTCCAGCGTCACCACCGGCCGGCCCGCGTCGTCGTGCCCCTGCGCCAGCCATCGGCGCAGGGTGGGTGCGTCCACCGCGGGCGCCCGGCCGTTCGACGGGCGGATGGTGGGGTGGTCCATGCGGATGATCTCGCGCTTGACCTTCACCAGCATCTTGCGAAACGGCTGCTTGGCCGACCAGCTTTCCTTGGGGGCCAGGGGTTCGAAGCGTTCGTCCGTCTTCAACGCCTCGATGAAGCCGCGCACCGCCGTCGCCGGCCCGGCCAGGAACAGGTTGATGCCTTCTTCGGCCAGCAGGATGGTGCCCTTGAGGTGGGCCGCCTCGGCCCGCGCGTGCAGCACGTCGCGCAGCTCGGCCGCGTCCGGCAAGGGCACGAACAGGTAGCAGGAGATATTGAGAACGTCGTTCACGGTGGACTCGGGCATGGCAGGCGGGCCGGACGGCCAACGGCGTGGCCCCGGCGTTCGGCTAACTGGCGGGGGTGAGCAGCGCGGTGTCGATCTTGTTGGCCAGCTGGGCAATGGCCAGCGCCGCGGGGCAGCCGGGCATCTGCATCAGCAGCAGCTGGCGCCGCATGACGGCATCGCGCACTGACGTGTCGGCCGGGATGTCGCCCATGTGCAGCAAGCGCATGGAGCGGCCCGATTCGGTGCTCACGAAGCGGTCCAGCACCTGCTGCAACTGGCTTGTGATGGCGCGGCCGTCGCCGGGGCGCGCGGCCTGGTTGACCACCATGCGCACGTGCTGGCGCTTTTGCTGCGTGGCCAGCACCTTGATCGCGGCGTAGGCGTCGGTGAGGGAAGTGGGCTCGGGCGTGGCGACGATCAGCACCTCGGACGCGAGCGACACCGAGAACAGCACCACGTCGGAGATGCCGGCGCCGGTGTCCAGCAGGATCACGTCGAAGCGCGGTGCCAGCGTCTGGATCACGTTCAAAAATTCGCTGCGCACTTCGGGGGTGAGGCGCGAGTACTCGACCATGCCGGAGCCGGCCAGCACGACCGAAAAGCCGCCGGGCGCGTCGATCACGGCATCGTCCAGGTCGGCCTTGCCGGTGAACACGTCGTGCAGCGTCACCTTGGGGTGCAGGTTCAGCACCACGTCGAGGTTGGCCAGGCCCAGGTCGGCATCGAGCACGAGCACACGGTGGCCACGGCGGGTGAGGGCGGCCGCCAGGTTGGCGGAAACGAAAGTCTTGCCCACGCCGCCCTTGCCGCTCGTGATGGCGATGATGCGGGCGCCAGGCGGCGGGCTAGCGGTGCGCGCAGGCATGTTGGGGCCGGCGGGTGTGGTGGGTTGCGGGGACAGCGCGTCGGTCATCTCTGGGCTTTCAATAGGCGCTGCCTGTGGAATCCATGGGCGGTGGCAGATCGCCCCATCCCGACGGAGTGTATAGCGGGCCGAAGAGCAGGCTCTTCTCCTCGGCACTGACGGTGCTGTCCGGCTGTTCTTCGATGCTGACGCGGTTGCGGCCGGCCATCTTGGCTTTATAGAGCTGGCTGTCGGCACGTTCGCTCCACAGGAGCGTCGTGCTGCGGATCCACTGCAGGGCGAAAGCCCCGCCGATGCTGACGGTGACGTTGAGGTCGACGGAGGGCGAGATGCGCACCGGCGTGCGCTCGATCGCGCGGCGGATGCGTTCCGCCACCACGCGGCCGAAGCCCGCCTGGCAGGCCGGCAGCACCACGGCGAACTCTTCGCCGCCGTACCGGGCCAGGGTGTCCATGGGGCGCACGCAGCCGTTCAGGGTGCGCGCCACCGACTGCAGGACGATGTCTCCGGCCAGATGGCCGTAGGTGTCGTTCACCCGCTTGAAATTGTCGATGTCGAGCATGAGCAGCAGCGCCGCCTCGCCCGCGCGGGTGACGCGGTCGATCTCGCGCTCCAGCACGGTGCGGAAGTGGCGCCGGTTGGCCAGCCCGGTGAGGGGATCCTTGAGCGACAGCTCGCACAGGCCATCGATCAAGCCCTGCAGGTAGTGCAGTGGCGTGTCGGAGGGCAAAGCAGCTTCCGAGCCCGCGGCCTGTGCAACCAACGCATGCGCTGTCGTCAGGCGCAGGTCGCGCAGGTTCACGAATTGAGGGGTCGCAGATTCAGTCACAAAATGCAACAAACAGTATGCACCGAGTGTAGCAGCGGGGGTGGCTTCTGGCCTCTGCGATCCTGGCTCATTCCGTTAATTGTTGCAACACCGCCAGTGCCTGCGCATCCGTGCGGTAGAGCGCGAGGCCCGGTCCCGCCTCCAGAAGCCCCGCCCGGCGCAGCACTTGCTCCACGGGCAGCTTGATGCCGCTCACGTGCAGTTGCCCCCCGCGGGAGGCGGCCAGTGTGCGCAGGCGGGCGAAGGTTTCCACGCCGGTCACGTCGATGCGGTTGATGGGTTGCGCAAAAAGGCACAGGTGCCGAATCTCCGGATGGGCAGCCCAGTGCTCGGCGATGCGGCGTTCCAGGGCCGCGGCGGACGCGAAGTCCAGTTCGGCATCCATCCGCAGGGCGAAGAGCCCCGGCGCGATGGGGGGCAAAAGCCACAGATGGCGGTCGCGCAGGCTGCCGTCCGGGTGCGGGGACACCTCGATGATGCGCGGGTGCAGGCGCTGGTAGAGAAAGAGCCCCAGGTTCAGCACCAGGCCGACCAGCACGCCCCAGTACATGCGGGGGGCCGTCGCCAGGGTCAGCGCGAAGGTGACGCCGCCGATGACCGTCTCCACCCGCGACACCCGCCACAACCGCAGCAGCGTGCCGGGCTTGATGAGGCTGGTCACCGCCGTCACCACCACCGCCGCCAGCACCGAATGGGGCACGTGGTACAGCGCCGGGGTGAGCCACAGCAGCACCGCCAGCACCAGCGCCAGGGCAAAAAGGGTGGCCCAGCCGCTCTTGGCGCCCGCGTAGAGGTTGATCGCCGAGCGCGAGAACGACGCGCTCGTGGCGAAGCTGCCGCACAGCCCCGAGCTCATCTTGGCCAGGCCGTGGGCGATCAGGTCCTGGTTTTCGTTCCAGCGCGTGCCGCCCTGCTGGTGTTCGACCTTGGCGCTGGAGGCGGTCTCCAGGAAGCTCACCAGCGTGACCACCAGCACTGGCAGCACCAGCGCGCCGAACTCGTCCCACGACAGCCAGCCGGGCCAGTAGGGCTGGGGCAGCCCGGCGGGCAGGTGGCCGACCACGGCGCCGTCGTGATCGGCATAGCCGATGGCCCAGCTGACCAGGGCCGCCAGCCCGACGATCACGATGGCCGCCGGAAACGTGGCGCGCCAGCGCCGCGCGGCCACCAGCAGCCCCAGGCTGCCCAGGCCGAAAGCCGCGGCCGTCAGGTCGAAATGGTGCAGCGACGGCGACACGGCCAGCGCGTTCCAGGTGGTGCGCAGCCCCAGCAGGTCCGGCAACTGGGAGGCCAGGATGAGCAGAGCCGCCGCCTGGGTGAAGCCGTTGAGCACGGGCGAGGTGACCAGATTGAGCAGCCAGCCGAACCGAGCCACCCCCAGCAGCATCTGCAGCAGGCCCGACAGCAGCGCCATCCAGGCGGCCAGCGCCACCCAGTGCGCACTGCCGGGCTCCGCCAGCCCGGTGAGCGAGGCGCCGATCAGCAGGCTGGTGAGCGCGGTGGGCCCCACGCCCAGGCGGGTGGAGGAGCTCCACAGCACCGCGATCAGCGCGGGCACCAGCGACGCGTAGATGCCGGTGATGACCGGCATGCCCGCCAGCGCTGCGTAGGCCACCCCCTGGGGCACCAGCATCAGGCCGACCGTCATCCCGGCCCAGAACTCCCCTCGCATCAGGTGGCGGCCCGGACGGGGCCAGGCCAGGAAAGGAAACCATCGGGAAAGGGACTGCAGACGCATCCCGCGATTGTCGCGCGGCGGGAGCGGGGCGCCAGCGGCCTCTCGACTGCCTTGTCCTACGCGAGCTTCGGCGCCTTCCCACCGGGTGCAGGGCGCTGCCAACCTAAAGTGCCCACCAGATTCCCCCATTTCCTGCAAGGAGGCCTCCCATGAACGAAACCCGTACTCCCCAAAGCCCCTCCCACCGGATGGTGAGCATTCTTTCGGCCACGCTGCTGGCTTTCGGACTGGCCGCCTGCGACAAGGCCGATGACCGCACGGTGGGCCAGCAGATCGACTCCGCCGTCGCCAAGAGCGGCCAGGTGGCCTCCGACGCCCAGCGCAAGATGGAAGCCGCCGCCAACGAGGCTGGCGATGCGACCCGCCAGGCCGCCGAGCGCGCCGCCGCGGTGATGGACGATGCCGGCATCACGGCCAAGGTGTCCGCCGGCCTGGCCCAGGACGCGGAACTGAGCGCCGTCAAGATCGACGTGGACACCCGCAACGGCATCGTGACGCTGAACGGTCCGGTCAAATCCAAGCAGGCCAGCGAGCGCGCCACGAACATCGCCCAGAACGTGCAGGGCGTGAACTCGGTGGTCAACCAGCTCACCATCTCCAGCGCCGGCTGATCTCCGGCCCGGCTTCTGCCAACCCAGCACGGGTGCCACGGCCATTCCACCGCGCGCATCCAGCCCACCCTCGGCGGGTGCGGCGGGTGCGCCGGGCGCTACCATGGCGCCCATGACTTCACCCGCCGACCTCGCCACCCGCATCGTCCACCACGACTACGTGCCCCCTGCGGGCTTCGCCGCGCCGCAGCCTGCGGTCTACAAGGCCTCCACGGTCATTTTTCCCAATGTGGCGGCCATGCGCGCCCGCGAGTGGAAGGACAAGACCAGCTACACCTACGGCCTGCACGGCACCCCCACCAGCTACCAGCTGGAAGAGCGACTGTGCGAATTGGAGGGCGGCAAGCAATGCCTGCTGGTGCCCAGTGGCCTCGCCGCCATCGCCAATGTCTCACTGGCGCTGCTGCGCGCCGGCGACGAGGTGCTCATTCCCGACAACGCCTACGGCCCGAACAAGGCGCTGGCCGAGGTGGAGTTGGCCCACTACGGCATCCGCCACGTGCTGTACGACCCGATGGACCCTGCCGACCTCGCCGCCCGGATCACGCCTGCGACGCGGCTGGTGTGGCTGGAGGCGCCGGGCTCGGTGACCCTGGAGTTCCCCGACCTGGTCGAGCAGGTGCGCATCTGCCGCGAGCGCGGCGTGGTCTGCGCCTTGGACAACACCTGGGGCGCGGGCCTGGCGTTCGCGCCCTTCGACCTGCGGGGCGACGGCCAGTGGGGCGTGGATGTGTCGGTGCATGCGCTCACCAAATACCCCAGCGGCGGCGGTGACGTGCTCATGGGCAGCATCGTCACGCGGGACCAGGCCCTGCACCTGCGCATGAAGCTGTGCCACATGCGCCTGGGGCTGGGCGTGGGCGCGAACGACGTCGAATCCGTGCTGCGCTCGCTGCCCAGCATCGGCCTGCGCTACCGCGCCCACGACGTGGCGGCGCGCGCGCTGGCCCGCTGGATGGGGGAGCAGCCTGCGGTGGCCCAGGTGCTGCACCCCGCGCTGGCGGGATCGCCCGGGCACGACCAATGGCGTGCGCTGTGCGCGGCCGATGGCGGGGAGGGCGGCGCGGCGGGCCTGTTCAGCGTGGTGATCGACCCCCGGTACTCCCAGGCGCAGGTGGACGCGTTCTGCGACCGGCTGCAATATTTCAAGCTGGGCTACAGCTGGGGTGGACCGATGAGCCTGGTCGTGCCGTACGAGCTGGCGACCATGCGCAGCCGCCCGACGCCGCAGCTCGTGCCCGGCACCGTGGTCCGTTTTTCGATCGGGCTGGAGGCCGAAGCCGATCTCCGCCGCGATCTGGCGCAGGCCCTGGCGCATGCCTTTCCCGCACCCTGACGCCCTGAGGAGTCCGGTGGCTGCGCCCGGTGCGGCGCAGTGGCCGGAAGACCCGGGGCCTTGAGGGCATGCTGTTACATTGACCGCTTCAATTCAGGAAGGTACTACCTTGGCAACACCCAACTACGGATACGAAAAGCGCCAGCGCGAGCTCGCCAAGAAGAAGAAAAAGGAAGAGAAGGCGCAAGCCAAGTCCCACCGCAAGGACGACCCGCGGGAAGGCCCCGCGCAGGACGACGGCCAGCAGAGCGCACCGCCCGCCGACGGCAACGCACCTGCGGCCTGATCTCTTAACGGCCCGCTGCAGCCGCACCGCCGGCCCAGGTCCAGGCGCTCCGCCCGGCGACCGGGCCCGCCAGGGCGCCGCCCGTCAGCGCAGCAGCTTGCGCAGCTCGGGCCACACGTTGGCCAGCATGGCCGGGTGGGCCTCGGCCTTGGGGTGGATGCGGTCGGGCTGGAACATGGCGGTCGGGTCGGCCGCATCGGCCACGCCCTTGAGCAGGAAGGGCACCAGCGCCGACTGGGTGTCCTTGGCCACGCTGGCGAAGGTGCCGGCAAAACGTTTCGCGTAATCGGTGCCGTAGTTGGGCGGCACCTGCATCCCCACGATGAGGACCTTGGCACCCGACTGTTTGGCCGCCTGGGCCATGGCCTTCAGGTTGTCGGCGGTGTTCTGCAGCGGCAACCCGCGCAAGGCGTCGTTGCCGCCCAGCTCGATCACGACATGGCTGGGCCGGTGCTGGGTCAACAGGGCCGGCAGGCGGGAGCGGCCCCCAGAGGTGGTGTCGCCGCTCACGCTGGCGTTCACGACCGTGGCGTCGATCTTCTCTTCGGCCAGCTTCTTTTCCAGCAGCGCCACCCAGCCCGTGCCGCGGGCCAGTCCGTACTCGGCGCTCAGCGAATCGCCCACCACCAGGATGACCGGCCTTGCCGCCGCAGCGGCCAGCGCAGCAGGGGCACAAAGCCCTGCGGCCGCGCCGGCCGCCAGGGCCGCGATAAAGTGACGCCGGTACAACAGATTTCGATTCACAGCAAAGCACCTTTCATGTCGGAAACTCCTTCCTTGCCCACCCACCCCATCATCGCCGTGGAGCACGTGCACAAGTCGGTGACGGACTCGACCGGCACCCTCGACATTCTGCGGGATATCGATTTCCGGCTGGCTGCGAGGGAAACCGCGGCCATCGTGGGCGCCTCGGGCTCGGGCAAGAGCACGCTGCTGTCAATCATCGCGGGGCTCGATACGCCCACCCGCGGCACCGTGCGCCTGGATGGGCAGGACCTGTTCGCCATCGACGAAGATGCCCGCGCCGCGCTGCGCGCGCAGAAAGTGGGCTTCGTGTTCCAGAGCTTCCAGCTCATGGGCAACCTGACCGCGCTGGAGAACGTCATGCTGCCGCTGGAGCTGGCCGACCGCCGCGACGCACGCAAGCTCGCAGCCGACATGCTGGGGCGCGTGGGGCTGGGCCAGCGCCTGTCGCACTACCCCAAGGTGCTGTCGGGCGGCGAGCAGCAGCGCGTGGCGCTGGCGCGGGCCTTCGTGGTCGAGCCGGCCGTGCTGCTGGCCGACGAGCCCACCGGCAGCCTGGACTTCGCCACGGGCGAGACCATCATGCGGCTGATGTTCGAGTTGAACCGCGAGCAGGGCACCACGCTCGTGCTCGTCACGCACGACCGGGGCATCGCCGCGCAGTGCGAGCGGCGCATCACCATCGACGCGGGGCGCGTGTCCGAGGCCTGAGGCTTTCGTAGGGGCTTTGGGCCGTTTGTGCCCTGTGCCGGGATATTGCATGCCTTGGTTGCTATCAAATAAATAGCAATCGGTCGCTCGGCCCGTGGCGCGGATAATCCCCGCATGTCCAGCCCCAAAGTCCTCTTCGGCTTCCACGCCGTCGGCGTGCGCCTGAAGACTGCGCCGCAATCCATCATCGAGATCTACTACGAGGCCACGCGGCGCGATGCCCGCATGCGCCAGTTCCTCGACCGCGCCAACGCCGCCGGCGCGCGCCTCATCGAAGCCGACAGCGCGCGCATCGCCAAGCTGGCGGGCAGCCAGGGCCACCAGGGTGTGGCGGCGCGGGTGGAGCCGGTGGCCCTGGCCACCTCGCTCGACGAGCTGCTCGAAGACCTGGAAGCCTCCGGCGTCGCCCAGCCCCTGCTGCTGGTGCTGGACGGCGTGACCGATCCGCACAACCTGGGCGCCTGCCTGCGGGTGGCCGACGGCGCCGGCGCGCAGGCCGTGATCGCGCCCAAGGACCATGCGGTGGGCCTGAACGCCACGGTGGCCAAGGTGGCCAGCGGTGCCGCAGAGACGGTGCCGTATTTCATGGTGACCAACCTCGCGCGCACCCTGAACGAGCTCAAGGAGCGCAACATCTGGTGCATCGGCACCAGCGACGATGCGCCCAAGACCATCTACCAGGTGGACCTGAAAGGCCCCGTGGCCCTGGTGCTGGGCGCGGAGGGCGACGGCATGCGCCAGCTCACGCGCAAGACCTGCGACGAGCTGGTCTCGATCCCCATGAAAGGCGCGGTGGAGAGCCTGAACGTGTCGGTGGCCAGCGGCGTGTGCCTGTACGAGGCGCTGCGCCAGCGTACGCCTTGAACCGGTCTTTTCGCCATGCCGCGCTTGCCGCAGCCTGATCCTGAAGGCGCCTGGAGCGGCTCGGGCGACCTGCATACCGCCATCGCCTGGGTCGACGCAGCGCAGCGCATCGTGGTGCTGACCGGCGCGGGCGTGAGCGCCGAGTCCGGCGTGCCCACATTCCGCGATGCGCAGACCGGACTGTGGGCGCAGGTGCGCCCCGAAGATATGGCCAGCGAGCCCGGCTTTCGCGCCGATCCCGCGGGTGTCTGGGCGTGGTACGAGCACCGCCGCGCGCTGCTGCAGGGCGTGCAGCCCAATGCGGGCCACCGGGCGCTGGCGGACTTTGCCCGGCGCCATCCCGGCCGCCTCACGCTCGTCACGCAGAACGTGGATGGCCTGCACCAGATGGCCGGCAGCGAGGGCGTGCTGTGCCTGCATGGCGAGCTGCGCGGCAACCGCTGGCTGGACGATCCGCGCGGCTGCTGCGACATGGCCCACGCCGAGGCCGGCGCACCACCGCGCTGCGCCACCTGCGGCAATCTCGTGCGCCCGGCCGTGGTGTGGTTCGGCGAGTCGTTGCCGATCGACATCCTCGGTCAGGCGGAGGAGGCGGTCAGCGCCTGCGACCTGATGCTGGTCGTGGGCACGGCCGGCGCCGTGTATCCCGCGGCCGGCCTCGCCCACATGGCCCGGCGCATCGGGGCGCGCGTGGTCATCGTCAACCCGGCGCCGAGCGAACTCGACGGCACGGCCCATGCGGTGCTGCGCGGTCCGTCGGCTGAAGTCTTGCCCCTGCTGCTGGGCCGGGATCGCCCGGCAGGCGACACGCCACCGGCGGCAGCGCCGCGATAATCGCACGGTCTTCAGGGCGGGGTGGAATTCCCCACCGGCGGTAGGCGGTGCGGGAGGTCTCCCCGCGCCGCGAGCCCGCGAGCGCTCCGCATGCGTCCTTCGGGATGGGCGGAGGTCAGCAGACCCAGTGCGACGCGGCTCCAAGGAACACGGTTCCTGGCCCGTCCAGTCTGGGGCCGACGGTCACAGTCCGGATGAAAGAAGATGGGGCGCGCAGCCATGCGCGCCCTGGTGCCTGCGCGCGCCTGCCATTCGGGCGTGCGCCGGTGCTTCTTGCATGCCTTGAGGCGTTTCCTCACCTTCCAGGAGCGTTTCATGAACACCGCCGTTTCCGTTTTTTCTTCCTTTTCCTCTTTCCCTTCCACGCCTGTGGCCGTGGCCGTCGATCACGGCGTGCAGCTGGCGCCCATGCCCGAGGTCATCGCCGCCATTGCCGCGGGCCGTCCCGTGCTCGTCATGGACGATGCCGACCGCGAGAACGAGGCCGACCTCGTCTGCGCGGCCGACAACCTCACCGAAGCCACCATGGCCCTGATGATCCGCGAGGGCAGCGGCATCGTCTGCCTGTGCCTCACGCCCGGTCATGCGGGCGCCTTGGGCCTGCGGCCGATGGTGGAGGTCAACCGGTCCTCGTTCGCCACCGCCTTCACCCAGTCCATCGAGGCGGCCCATGGCGTGAGCACGGGCGTGTCGGCGGCCGACCGGGTGCAGACGATCCGCTGCGCCCTGCAGGTACCGGCGCCCGGCGGTGCCCCGCAGATCGTCAGCCCCGGCCATGTCTTTCCGCTGGTGGCACGCCCGGGCGGGGTGCTGGAGCGCACCGGCCACACCGAGTCGGCCGTGGACCTGGCGCGCCTGGCCGGCCGCGCACCCGCCGGGGTGCTGTGCGAGCTGATGAATCCGGATGGCAGCATGGCCCGCGGTGCGGACGTGGCGCGGTTCGCCCAGGCCCACGGTCTGCTGTGCACGACCGTGCAGGCGCTGGTGGCGCATCGGCAGGGATTGCAGGCCTTCGCGGAAGAATGCGGGCAGGGCGGCGGCAGAGTGCCCGCCGCCCATGCGGCGGTCGGCGAACCCGCTTGATGGCCTCCGGGGCCCCTCAGGCCGCTTCGGCGCTGGCCTGGCTCAGCGATTCGAGCGCATCCGCATCCAGCTTCAGACTGGCGGCCTGCACCAGTTCCTGCAGTTGGTCCAGCGACGATGCGCTGGCGATGGGCGCGGTGATGCCGGGCTGCGCCATCTGCCACGCGATCGCCACCTGGCCGGGAGTGACCTCATAGCGCTCGGCCACCTGGTCGAGTTCGGCCAGGATGCGCAGGCCCCGGTCGTTCAGGTAGGTCTGCACCACCTTGGCGCCGCGCGGGCTCTTATCCACGTCCGCCGCGCTGCGGTACTTGCCGGTCAGGAAGCCGGCGGCCAGCGCGTAGAAGTTGATCACGCCCACGCCCTTTTCCAGGCACAGGGGGCGCAGCTCTTTCTCGAACACGTCGCGGTCGTACAGGTTGTACAGCGGCTGCAGGCTTTCGTAGCGCGGCACGCCCAGGCGCTCGCTGGTGTCCAGGGCCTCGGCCAGGCGCTTCGCGGAA
Source organism: Acidovorax sp. KNOB132 (assembly GCF_057541515.1). Taxonomy (NCBI): domain Bacteria; kingdom Pseudomonadati; phylum Pseudomonadota; class Betaproteobacteria; order Burkholderiales; family Comamonadaceae; genus Acidovorax; species Acidovorax sp. KNOB132. The sequence continues at coordinate 36,225 of NZ_BAAJYT010000009.1, read as the reverse complement.
TGGTTGGAGGCGCCGATCGCGCGCACCTTGCCTTCGCGGATCAGGTCGGCGTAGGTGCCCAGGGTTTCCTCCAGCGGGGTACCGGCATCGTCATCGTGAGACTGATAGAGGTCGATCACGTCGGTGTGCAGGCGCCGCAGCGAGTCGTCCACCGCGCGGCGGATGTAGTCGCCGCCCAGACCCACCTTGCCACCGCCCATGTCCTTGCCCACCTTGGTGGCCAGCACGATGCGGTCGCGCTTGCCGCTGCGCTTGAGCCACTGGCCGATCATGGCTTCGGACTCGCCGCCCATGTGCCCCGGCGCCCAGCGCGAGTACACGTCGGCGGTGTCGATGAAATTGAAACCCGCGTCCACCCAGGCATCGAGCAGCGAGAACGTGGTGGGCTCGTCCACCGTCCAGCCGAACACGTTGCCGCCGAAGCACAGTGGCGAAACCTGCAGGCCCGAACGGCCGAGGGGGCGAAATTGCATGGGGGACTCCTTGGATTGCGGAAAAGACAGGCCCGATGCGAATCGGGCCACGAAGAAAACGGGGTGCGGCAGCAGGCCCGGGGATGCCCGGCCAACGCCGATGGCGAAGGTGCCAAAGCCATTGTTGCGGCATACGCCACCCGGCGCGGTAAGACGACCGCTGAATCTTCACGCCCCTGGAGTCAGCACGGACTGTTAAATCCACGGGCGCGCCTGGTCATACCACGCCCAGCGCCCCCAGCACCGCACCCGCCGCCAGCAGCCACAGCAGGTGAAGCCGGGTGCGCCATACCACCAGCGCGCACGCGCCACTCAGCAGCCACAGGCGCAGGTCGGTGCCGGCGCCATGGTGCACGCTGCCCAGCAGCCAGGCGGTGGCCAGCAGCAGGCCGATCACCACGGGCGCCAGCCCCTGCTTGAAGGCGCGCACGCTGCGCCGGTGCCTGTTGCGGTGGCCCCAGCGCGTGGCCAGCCAGGTCAGCACCGTGCTGGGCAGCATGATGCCCACCAGGCTCAGCGCCATGCCCAGCGTGGCCGCGGCCCAGCCCGCCGCGCCCGGCCCGCCGGCGTTCAGGCCCACGTTCCAGCCCAGCAGGCCGACGAAGAGCACGTTGGGCCCCGGCGCGGCCTGGGCGATGGCGACCGAGGCGTTGAACTGCACGTCGGTGATCCAGCCCTGCCGTTCCACCAGATACCGGTGCATGTCGGGCGCGGCGGCAATGGCCCCACCCACTGCCAGCAGCGAGATGGAGGCGTAGTAGAGGAACAGATTCAGCCAGTCCACCGGCTGCAGGGCGAGCATGGGGGCCGGCGTCATGGGGCGATCTTCCGCCAGGTCACAGCGCATGCCGCGCCGCCCACCACGGGCAGCACCCAGGCCAGCGGCCAGCGCAGCAGCGCCATGGTGCCGAAGGTCGCGGCCACGAAGGCCCACCCGGCCACCGGGCCCAGCGGGTGCGTGCGCAATGCCCCCGCCATCCGCAGCGCCACGCCGCCGACCAGGCCAGCCGCCACCGCTCCCATGCCGCGCAAGGCGCCACTCACGGCGGGGTGGCCGGAAAACTGCGCATACACCACGGCCAGCGCCAGCACCAGCAGCAAGGGAAACAGCAGCATGCCCGCCAGTGCCACCAGGGCGCCACGCAGTCCGAAATAGCGATCGCCGACCACCACGGCGAGGTTGACCACGTTGGGCCCCGGCAGGATCTGCGCCACGGCCCAGTCTTCGAGAAATTCCTCATTGGTGAGCCACCCCTTGCGGTCCACCAGCTCGCGCTGCACCACGGCCAGCACGCCGCCGAAGCCCTGCAGCGCCAGGAGGGTGAACGACCAGAACAGGTCGGCCAGATGGGCCGGGCGGGGCCGGTCGGCCGCTGCAGGCGGCAGCGTGGAGGGGGCCGGGGGTGCGGGTGAACGGGGCATGGCGGATTCGGGGCGGAAAGGAGCCGGGAGCGGGTGGTGGTTCGGGCCGATATTACGGCGCATGGCGGATGCCCGCCCTGGCGATGAGCGAAGTTTGGTGTGGCACCCTGGCCCCGCGCTGTGAGGGCGGGCAGGGGTTCGCGGAACCTGCCTGATCTTCGCGCGTGGGATGGCACCGCCGAGTGGCTGCCGCTAACTTGCCGGGCCTATGATTCATCGCCTTGCCGCTCGGGCGCGCGTGCCGCGCCATCCCCTCGCCAGACTGACATCGGGGCCCCCGCTGCCGGCGGGCTCCACGCTGAAATCGCAGAGCGGCTCCCCTGAGTTGAAGGCAGCCCCTCGCAGCGCAGGCCACGGGGCCCTGTCCCCGGTCCGTTCCGCGGCCTCGGCACTGCGAAGCCTGTCTGCCAGGCGAACCACCCATTCCGCGGCCTCCAATGGCGCATACGCCAACGGCTCCGTGGAGATGTTCGCGGTCGGCACGCTGCCGCCCGTCGGGCCCGGGCGATGGGCCTACCTGGCCGATCCGGCCCACTGGCAGCCCGAGCGCCGCAAGCTGCACGATGCGCTGATCGATGACTCCTTTCGCAAGGCCTCTGTCTTCGCGGAATGCGTGGAGCGGTCGGGCTGCGATCCGACACTGTTCGCCTTGCGCGGCAATACGGCTGCCGGAAAGACCCGGCTGGCCCGATCGGCCGTGCCGGCCCTGGCCGACGCCCTGCAGGAAAGCGGCGGGGGCAGCATCAATCCGGACGCGTTCAAACCGCGGCTCAGGAAGGCGCACGGCCAGCCCCGACTGACCCCGGCCAACGTGCACGCGGAGTCGTGCGTGCTCGCCGACCGGCTGGAACGCCAGATCGCCACAAGGAAGACCGCGAGCGGAAAGCCGGCCAGCATGCTGGTCGACAAACGGCTGGGCGGAGCGCACGAAGTCGCCAGCTACATCGCACTGTCCGAGCACACCGGCCGCCAGGTCGAGATGTACGACATCGACACCCCTCTGGAGCGTTCGCTGCTGGGTGTCCTGCAACGCAAGCCCGACGGGGACGATCCGCGCCCCCCCCTATGCCGCCGTCGTCGCCGGCTACTCCGCCGTTCGCGGCAATCGCCTGGACGTCATCGACCAGTTCCTGGCGAAGCCGCAGATCGGCACCTACCACCTGATGGGCACGTTGGCGACGGGAGAGAAGGCGCCTGTCGCGACCGTTGCGAACGGGGAGCTGACGATCCACGACGCGGACCAATACGCCGAGATCGTGGCGCTCTCCGACTTGCCCGCCAGCGACATGGGCGAACAGGTGATCGACGACGGGACGATCAGGCAGCTGACGCACGCCATGCCCGCCGCCATCGCCGAGACCGCTCGCGAAGCCTTGCAGAAATATGCCGGCCTGTCGTGGTCCCAGGCGCTGGGAATCCACTGCACGCTGAATGGACAAGATTGAAGATGACCCAACTCAAAGGCGAAGCCGCCCTGGCTTTTCATCGGCAACTCAGGGAACGTGCACAGCAGCAGCGGACGGCGCGGCTGCAGGCCGCCAAGGCGCAGGCCGCATCGAGCGGCAAGGAGGCCTTCGACCTCGGGAAGCTCCAGACGCTTTACGATACGACGCAGCGCGGCCGCTGGATCGATCTCGCGCAGCAGGCGGTGGGCTACGAGTACCTGTACTACGTGGAGTATCCGCAGGTGTCTGACCTGCAGGCATTTGCCCGCAGCCTGGACGAGATCGACTACTGGTCGTGATGCTTCGGACGGGCGCCCGCCGCCCGCTTCCGCGTCTGGAATCTTCCACCGGTAGGAGACACTTTGAAACTGATCCGATATGGCCAGCCGGGCGCGGAGCGCGCCGGGCTCGTCGATGCGCAAGGCATTGTCCGGGACCTGTCCATGCTGCTGCCCGACATCGGCCCCGCCCAGCTGTCGCCCCGCACCCTGGCCGCCCTCGCGGCGCTGGACACGTCGCGCCTGCCCGTGGTGCCCGAATCGGAGCGCCTGGGCTGCCCGGTGGCGCGCGTGGGCAAGATCGTGTGCGTGGGGCTCAACTATGCCGACCATGCGGCCGAAGCGGGCCTGGCTGCGCCGGCCGAGCCCGTGCTGTTCATGAAAGCCACCACCGCGCTGAGCGGGCCCACGGACCCGGTGCGCATCCCGCCCGGCGCGCTGAAGGCCGACTGGGAGGTGGAGCTGGGCATCGTGATCGGCACGCGCGCGCAGCATGTGGCCGAAGACGCGGCGCTGCAGCATGTGGCGGGCTACGTGCTGGCCAACGACGTATCCGAGCGCAGCTACCAGATGGAGCGCGGCGGTCAGTGGGACAAAGGCAAGGCCTACGACACGTTCGCGCCCATCGGACCCTGGCTGGTCACGGCCGACGAGGTGCCCGACCCGCACGCCATCGGCCTGTGGCTGGAGGTGAACGGCGAGCGCATGCAGGACGGGAACACGCGCAACTTCATCTTCGGGGTGCCCCGGGTGCTGTCGTACATCAGCCAGTTCATGACGCTGGAGCCGGGCGACATCGTGCTCACCGGCACGCCGGCGGGCGTGGGGCTGGGCAAGAAGCCCGCACCGCGCTTTCTGCGGCCGGGCGACGTGATGCGGCTGGGGGCCACGGGCCTGGGCGAGCAGCGCCTGGTGTGCGAGGGCGGCTGAGCCGATCCGGGCCCTGCGCCCCGGGCAGGGCGGCTACAGGAACTGCGCGCGCAGCCCTACCATGATGCGCCGTCCCGCCGCGGGCTCGAAGAAGCGCCCGTTGCCGTCGTTCACGATGAGCGAGCCCGCGTAGCGGCGGTCGAACAGGTTGTCCAGCCGCGCCCAGGCCTGCCAGCGCGTGTCCCCGGTGCGAAAGGCATAGCCCGCCCGCAGGCCCGCCACGGCGAATCCGGCGGCGGCCTCGGTGTTCACATCGTTGGCGTACACCTTGCCGGACACGTCCAGCGTCGCGCCCCATTGCCATGCCGGCGACAGGGCGTGGTCCAGCGCCAGTTGCACGGTCTGGCGCGCCGTGCCCGGCAGCCGGTTGCCCGAGGGCACGGTGGCGCCGCCCGCCACGGCGTAGGGACTGTCGAAGGACGCATCGAGGTACGTGTAGGCCACGCGCGGCTTGAAGGCACCGGACTGGGCGCTCCACGCCAGCTCCAGCCCGCGCCGGCGCACCCGGTCGGCGTTCTGGTACACGGTGCGCCCGTTCACGGTGGCCGCCGGCACGATCTCGTCCCGGCTTTGCGCGTCGAACCAGGCCGCGTCGATGCGGTACACCGTTCCCTGCCACTTGGCGCCGACCTCCATCTGCCGGCTGCGCGAGGCGTTCAGGCCGTAGTTGGGGCCGGTGTTGCCGGTGCTGTAGGCCATCTCGGCCAGGGTGGGCGTCTCGAAGCCTCGGCCGATGTTGGCGTACAGGTTGAGCTGGTCGGTGGCACTCCATACCAGGCCCAGCACGGGACTAGTCTGCCGCCAGGTGCGCTGGCCGCTGTCGTCAGGGTTGGCGGCGGTGATGAAGCGGTCGTTGACGCTCGCGCGCACGCGGCTGGCGCGCACCCCGGCCACGGCGCGCCAGGTGGGTGTGAGCCAGGCGTCCACTTGGGCGAACCAATCGGTGTTGCCCGCGCGGTCCTGCTCGTCGCGCCGCAGCGCGCCGGGCGTGCCGTTGTTGTTGACCCGGCCCTGGCGGTGCTCGGACAGGCGGTCGGCGTCCAGCCCCAGCGTCCAGGTCAGGGGCAGGCCGGAGGCGCGCCGCACGGTGTGCGTCCAGGCCATGCCCAGGCCGTAGTAGTCGCGGTCCAGGTCCACGACGCCGCCTGCGCTGCTGGCCGCGGCGCCGCTGAACGACAGGAATTGCGTGAGCGTGCGCGTGCCGCCATAGGCGCGCACCCGAACGCTGTCGGCCGCGCCGAGTTGCCGCTCCAGCACCACGCCGAACTGGTTTTGCGCCACGGATTTGCGCGTGCCGAAGTCCGTCGCCACGGCCGGTGCCTGGCGCGGATCGGCCTCGAACTGTGCCCGGGTCAGGCCCAGCGGGTCCTGCGCCAGGGGCTGGTCATAGAGATTGAGCAACGCGGTGATCCGGGTGTCGGCATCGGGCCGGGCCACCAGCTTGCCGTTGAGGTGCGTGCGCCGCGCCGCGCTGTGGTCGCGCGCGCCGTCGGTCTCGAAGTGCGACACATCCACCAGCCCGCCGAGCGTGCGGTCGCCGAAGTCGAGCGAGGCATCCACCAGCCGCTGCCCGAACGAGCCCGCCGCCACCGACGCGCCGGCACCGCCGCCTTCGCGCGGCTCCCGGGTGGTGACCTGCAGCACGCCGCCCGCCGCGTTGCCGTAGAGTTGGGCCAGCGGCCCGCGCAGCACCTCGACCTGCGAGGCCGACTGCAGTTGCGCCGTGGCCGCCTGGCCCTGGCCGTCCGGCATGGTGGCCGGAATGCCGTCCACCAGGATGCGCACCCCGCGCACGCCGAAGGTGGAGCGCGCACCGAAGCCGCGCACCGCGATCTGCAGGTCCTGCGCGTAGTTCTGCCGGTCCAGCGCCACCACGCCCGCCTGGGCCGCGAGCAACTCGGACAGGTTCACCAGCGGGCTGGGGGTGGAAAACGCATCGACCGCCACGCTGGTGTGGCTGGCCGCGGCATCGAAGCGGCGCTGCGCCTCGGCCTGGCCGGGCACCTGCACGGCCGGGAGCGTGGCCGTTGGCGGGTCCTGCGGAGGAACGTTTTGGGCCCGTGCGAACCCGGCAGATGCCAGCGCGCAGCACCACAAAGCGGCCTGGGGCACCGCGCGCCGCGCGCGGCGCATCAACGGACCAGCAGGGAGGGAGCCGCGGCCTTGTCGCCCACCACGGTGCTGGCCGGTGCGGGCTGGACCAGGCCGCACAGCAGCCGGCCGCCGGAATTGCCGGCAGGGTTGGTGGTGTAGTCGTCTTCCTTTTCGTGCACGACCAGTGAGCGGCCCACCACCGAGGTCTTGCCCGGCGTGAGCGAGACGTTGGCGTTCACGAAACGCACGCTGCCCCGGCCGTCGTCGCCCACGGTGATGTTGGGCAGTTCGCCCGCATGGGCCTCGTGCGAGGGCTGGCCGGGATGGCCGTGCTTCTTGGCCATGCCGGGGTCGAAGTGGCCGCCGGCACCGCCGAACGCGATGGTCTGGCCGGTGGTGGCGTCCGGTCCCGGCGAACAGGCGCCATTGGCATGGATGTGAAAGCCGTGCTTGCCCGGCGACAGGCCCTGCACCTGGATGGCCACCTCCACGCCCGCGGCGGTTTCGGTCAGGACGGCATTGCCGGCCGGCGCGCCTTCGGGCGTGACCAGGCGTGCGGTGGCGGTGGCGCGTTCCAGGCCCGGCACGGGGGTCTTGGCGACGGCGGAGCGGGAGTTGTCCGAGGCGCTGCCGGCGCAGCCCGCCAGGAACAGGGCGGCCGCCACGGCGGCAGTGCTGGCAGCGAGGGTGCCGCGGCGTTGGAATGAAGCGCGGGATGGGCTGGAAGGAAGAGGGGCCATGGAATTCTCCTGGGAAGGGTGCGTCGGGATCGACGAAAAGAATGGTGAAGGAAGCGGCAGGGACGTGTGTCGTGTGATGCGTTGCGCGGTCCTGGCGCCAAGGGTGGATCAGTGGCCGCAACCGTGGTCGCGCGGTGCCCTGGCGGCGCCGCGGGCGAAGGCCCGAGGATGACCGCATGCATGCCCGCAAGGCGTAGGACAACGGCGGCGATGCGCCTGGCGCGGCGCGGCAACGTACGGTGCCTGGGCCATACTCGCCCCAAGCACATTTCCGGAAGGACAACGAATGGCATCGGATGGCGAAGATCGCCAGCGCCTGGTCTCGCGGGGCGGTGGCGACGTGGAAGACGCACACGTGCCCGGCGAGCGCCGCACACGCGCGCTGGCCCGTCGGGGCATGTGGGGCATCCTGGCCTTCTGGCTCGCACTGATGGGCGTGCTGTACGTGGCCATGGACCACTACCTCAAGCCGCGCGGCGCCAGCGTGACGGCGGAGGGTGCCCTGGTGATCCCCCGGCACCGAGACGGGCACTTTCGCGTGGCCGGCACGGTGAACGGCCAGCCCGTCATGTTCATGGTGGACACCGGCGCCAGCCTGGTGGGCGTGACCGATGCAGTCGCGCGCAAGGCCAGCCTCACGGGCGGGGAAGCGACGCAGTTCCGTACCGCCAACGGCACGCGCCAGGGCCGCGTGGTAGTGGCCGATTCGGTCACCGTGCGCTCGCTGGCCGTGTCCGGCCTGCGCGTGGGCACGGGGTACACGGGCGACGATGACGAGGACGCGCTGCTGGGCCAGAATTTCCTGCAGCACTTCGACGTGGAGATCGGGCGCGACCGCATGGTGCTGCGGCCACGCCGCTGAGGGCAGGCCCGGGGGCTGGGCGCTGACCCGCTGCGGGTCAGCCCTTCTTTTGCACCGCCTGGATGATGCTGGAGAAATCCAGCGCCCCCTGGCCGGCCAGGCTGTGCGCCGCATACAGGCTGCGCGCCAGTCCGCCCAGTGGCGTGGCGGCCTTCACGGCCATGGCGTTCTCCTGCGCCAGGCCCAGGTCCTTGAGCATCAGGTCGGTGCCGAAGCCGCCCGCGTAGCCCTTGCTGGCGGGGGCGGTTTCCATGACGCCGGGGTAAGGGTTGTACTTTTCCAGGGCCCAGTTGCCCCCCGAACTGCGGCGCATGATCTCGGACAGCACCTTCGGATCCAACCCGTTGCCACGCCCAGGGCGATGGCCTCGCTGGTGCCCGCCATCAGGATGCCCAGCAGCATGTTGTTGCAGATCTTGGCCGTCTGACCCGCGCCCACGGCGCCGGCGTGGAACAGGTTGGCGCCCATCTTTTCCAGGATGGGGCGGGCGCGCTCCAGGTCGGCGGCATCGCCCCCCACCATGAAGGTCAGCGTGCCGGCCACGGCGCCGCCGGTGCCGCCCGAGACGGGCGCGTCGATGAACGCCAGGCCGCGCGCCTGGGCGGCCTCGGCCACCTTGCGCGAGGTGGCGGCGGCGATGGTGGAGCAGTCGATCACCAGCGTGCCGGGCGCCAGCAGCGGCAGCAGTCCGGGCTGCTGCCCGTTGCCCAGGTACAGCGATTCCACGTGCTGGCTGGCGGGCAGCATGCTGATGAGCACCTCGGCGCCCTGCACAGCCGCCGCCGCATCGGCCGCAATGGCCACGCCGCCTTCGGCCAGCTTGTCGCGCGCCGGCTGGGACAGGTCGAAGGCGCGGACCTCATGCCCCGCCTTGTGCAGGTTCAGCGCCATGGGGCCGCCCATGTTGCCCAGGCCGATGAATGCGATCTTCATGGAAGTGTCTCCTTTGGTTTTGAATGAAACAGGCCTCTGGCGCAATAAGTACTAGGGCGTGTTGCTATGAAATTAGTAGTGAATTCGGTCAGCGGATGGCGTCGGGCGCGTCGCCCTCCAGCATGCGGCGGGCGATGATGACCCGCATGATCTCGTTCGTGCCCTCCAGGATCTGGTGCACGCGCGCGTCGCGCATCAGGCGCTCCAGCGGGTACTCGCGGATGTAGCCGTAGCCGCCGTGCAGCTGCAGCGCCTCGTTGCACACGTTGAAGCCCGCATCGGTGGCGAAGCGCTTGGCCATGGCGCAATAGGTGCTGGCATCGCGCGCGCCCGCATCCAGCTTGGAGGCCGCCAGCCGCACCATCTGGCGCGCGGCCACCAGTTCGGTCGCCATGTCGGCCAGCTTGAACTGCAGCGCCTGGAAGCTCGCAATGGGCTTGCCGAACTGCTTGCGGTCTTGCATGTACTGCTGCGCCTGGGCCAGCGCGCCTTGCGCCGCGCCCACCGAGCAGGTGGCGATGTTGATGCGCCCGCCGTCCAGGCCCTTCATGGCGATCTTGAAGCCCTCGCCCTCGCGCCCCAGCAGGTGGTCGGCCGGAATGCGCACGTTGTCGAAGCTGATGGTGCGGGTGGGCTGGCTGTTCCAGCCCATCTTTTCTTCCTTCTTGCCGTACTGGATGCCCGGCGCATCGGCCGGCACCGCGAAGGCGCTGATGCCCGCCGCGCCCGATGCGGCGTCGCCGGTGCGGGCCATCAGCACCAGCACGTCGGTGCTGCCCGCGCCGCTGATGAACGCCTTGGCGCCGTTGATGACGTATTCGGCGCCTGCCAACTCCGCCCGGGTCTTGAGCGAGGCCGCGTCCGAGCCCGCGCCGGGCTCGGTCAGGCAGTACGAGGCGAGCTTCTCGCCGCTGGCCAGCAGGGGGCCCCAGCGGTCGCGCACGGCATCGGTCGCCCAGGTGCCGAGCATCCAGGTGGCCATGTTGTGGATGGTGATGAAGGCCGTGGTGGAGGGGTCCACCGCCGCCATTTCCTCGAACACCAGGGTGGCGTCGAGCCGGGGCAGGGCGAGGCCGCCCGCGTTCTCGGGGGCGTACAGGCCGCAAAAGCCCAGGGCGCCGGCCGCGGTGATCGCCTCGCGCGGGAAGATGCCCTCGGCGTCCCAGCGGGCTGCGTGCGGCGCCAGTTCGGCGCGCGCGAAGTCGCGGGCCGTCTCGGCGAAGGCGCGCTGTTCTTCGGTCAGTTCAAAGTCCATGGGTCGGGTCTCGCTGGCGGTCGTTCGTTGTTCTGCTTTGTCTCGTTGCGGGCGGGGCGGGGTGGACGGTGGCGGATGCGTTACGGCTTGGCGGAGGGATGGTCCAGCGTCAGCCAGCGCATCAAGCCCTGGCGGCGCGCCTCGGTCTCGGCGGTCAGGCAGGCGTGATACAGGCGCGGCCACTCGGGCAGGCCCTCGGTGGACTGGGTGCCCTGCTTGCACAGCATGGTGCGCTGGCGCTGCCAGGCGGTCTGCTCCTGCCGCAGCTGCGGCCGCTCGTGGGCCGACAGCGCGCGCATCACGTCGCTGTAGAGAATCGCAATGGCCGTGTCCGCCTGCTGGTAGGTTTGCACCGCGCAGGCATTGGTCTCGGCCACCGTGCCCTCGGGTCGGCAGGGTGCGCCCGCCTGGGCGTGGGCCCCCGCGCTGAACAGCAGGGCGCAGGCCGCGCCGCCGCCCCAGGCGAGCGCCGCCCACCGTTTCGTCGTGATCTTGAGAATGTGCATCCTTGGCGTTGTAGCACCGCGCGGCCCCGGCCGGCCGCTCCCGCGCCAGCGGGCTACTTCAGGCTGATGGTGGTGTTCACGCCGTGCGAGATCGTGCTGTCGTCGAACCAGCGCGCCGTGACCGTCTTGGTCTGCGTGTAGAACAGCACGACCTGCTTGCCATACGGCCCCAGGTCGCCCAGCTTGGAAGCGCGCGAGCCCGAGAACGAGAACAGCGGCACGGGCACGGGAATCGGCACGTTGATGCCCACTTGGCCCACGTCGATCTCTTCCTGGAACTTGCGCGCTGCCGCGCCCGACTGCGTGAAGATGGCCGTGCCGTTGCCGTTCGGGTTGTCGTTGATGAAGGCGATCGCTTCATCGATGTCGGCCGCCGCGCCCAGGCACAGCACCGGGCCGAAGACCTCCTGGTCGTAGATGGACATGCCGGGCTTCACGCCGCTGAACACCGTGGGGCCGACGAAGTTGCCTTTTTCGTAGCCCGTCACCTGCGGTTTGCGGCCGTCCAGTTCCAGCGTGGCGCCGTCGGCGATGCCGCGCTCGATCAGGTGTTCCACCCGGTCCTTCGCTGCGCACGAGACCAACGGGCCCACGTCGGTGCCCTTGTCGGTGCCGCCGCTCACCTTGAGCGTCTTGGCCTTGGCGACGAGGTCGGGAATCCACTGCTGGGCCTCGCCCACCAGCACCACCACCGACAGCGCCATGCAGCGCTGGCCCGCAGCGCCGAAGGCGGCGCCCGCCAGGGCGTTGAGCGTCTGCTCCTTGTTGGCGTCTGGCATGACGATGGCGTGGTTCTTCGCGCCCATCATGCATTGCACGCGCTTGCCGTTCAGGCTGGCGCGGTTGTACACGTGCGTGCCCACCTTGGTGCTGCCCACGAAGCTGATCGCCTTGATGTCCGGGTGGTCGCAGATGGCGTTCACCGCGTCCTCGCCGCCGTGCACCACGTTCAGCACGCCCGGGGGCACGCCGGCCTCCAGCGCCAGCTCGCACAGGCGCATGGTCACCATCGGGTCCTGCTCGGAGGGCTTGAGCACGAAGGTGTTGCCCGTGGCGATGGCCATGGGGAACATCCACAACGGGATCATGGCGGGGAAATTGAACGGCGTGATGCCCGCGCACACGCCCAGCGGCTGCATCAGCGTGTAGGTGTCCACGCCGCCGGCCACGTTGTTGGCCAACTCGCCCAGCTGCAGGTTGCCGATGGCGCTGGCGTGCTCCACCACCTCCAGGCCGCGGAACACGTCGCCCTCGGCATCGGGCAGCGTCTTGCCTTGCTCGGCTGTCAGGATCGCGGCCAGTTCGGCCATGTTCTCGCGGATCAGCTGCTGGTACTTGAGGAAGATGCGCGCCCGGGCGCCGATGGCCGTTTTCTTCCAGGTCTTGAAGGCTTCCTTGCCCGAGGCGACGGCGGCGTTGATCTCCTCTGGCGTGGCAAAGGGCACGCGCGCCAGCACTTCCTGCGTGGCGGGGTTCACCACATTGCGCCACTGGGTGGTTTGGGACTCGATGAACTGGCCGCCGATCAGCAGCTTGACGGTGGGGGCCAGGGCGGCCTGTGGGGCCTTTTGAGCGGTGATGGATGCGTCCATGGTGTCTTGTCTCCTGTGTGTGTATGTCATGCGGGGCCGGGACAATGGCCTGAGCGGGCGGCCGGGCAGGGCGCCCGGGCCGCAACCGCGGGCAAATCCCGGTGGCCTGCGCATCCTAGCTGTGCGAAATTGCCAGCACAAGGCGCATGCATGCACCTTGGATTTGCAAATTTGCACAGGCTGCGGCTGGCCGGCCAGCACGCGCCCCACGAAGAACACATGGATGAGAGGGCCTCACACGAATGGAATGGGACAACCTGCGCTACTTCCTGGAGCTGGCGCGCTCCGGCACCCTGGCCGGCGCGGCACGCCGTACGGGCGTGGAGCACACCACGGTGGCCCGCCGCATCCAGTCGCTGGAAAAGCAGATGGGCGCACCGCTGTTCGCACGCGAGGCCGGCGGGCACCGCCTGACGGAGGCGGGCCGGCAACTGCTGCCCGCCGTCGAGGCCATGGAAACCGCGGTGCTCGGCCTGGAGCGCGCGGCCCCGGCCAATGCCGCGGCGGGCCTGTCCGGGGTGGTGCGCGTGGGCGCGACGGAAGGCTTCGGCACGCTCATCCTCGCGCCGCACCTGTCACGGCTCACGCAGAAGAACCCCGGCCTCACCATCGATCTGCTGGCCTTGCCGCGCATGCTGCACCTGTCCCGGCGCGAGGCAGACATCGTCATCTCGCTGGAGCGCCCCGCGCGGGGATCGGTCATCGTCGCCAAGCTGGCGGACTACACGCTGCACCTGTACGGCCAGCGCGAGTACCTGGCCCGTCGCCCGCTGGTCTCGACCCGGGACGATCTGCGCCACCATGCCTTCGTGAGCTATGTGGACGATTTGCTCTTCACCAAGGAACTGCAGTTTCTGGACGCACTGCACCGGCCAGCGCGGTTCGCGTTTCGCAGTACCAGCATCACGGCCCAATACGAAGCGGTGCGCGCTGGCGCGGGATTGGCCGTGCTCCCGGCCTTTCTGGCCGACCGCGATCCGGTGCTGGCCCGGGTGCTGCCCGAAGAAGCCCGATTCACGCGGACCTTCTGGATGAGCATGCCGGCGGAGGCCAAGCACCAGGCACGCATCCAGGCAGTCTGGACCTGGCTGAAAGAGGTTTCTTCCGACAAGACGCTCAAAATCATTCACGCGCCGGATGCGTCGGAATAATAAGAACGTAACTGAATGTATGATTTCGCCGCCTCGGAACCACATGAGTGGTTTGACCGTTTGCATGCCCGAGAACATGCCCTGCGAATTTTGTTGATAAGAAACCCATGAAGAAATTGGCTTTGATTGTTTTAGTGTCCGCTCTGTTTACTGGATGCGCTTCCGTGAAGATGGAAAGTAGGGAAGCTTCGGCAAAGTCAAAGGAATTTTCGCAGCCCAGCGAAGGCCATTCAGGGCTTTATGTCTATCGAGACAGTTTTATAGGCAAAGCAGTCACGAGAAATGTTTGGCTGGATGGGAAATGTCTGGGGGAATCTGGTCCGGATGTCTTCTTTCACACGGAAGTTGCCGGTGGACAAGAGCACGTGATTGCCACGGATTCCGAGTTCTCGCCCAACGAGTTGAAGGTGATGTTCGAGAAAGGCAAAAACTACTTCATCCGGCAATACATGCAGTTCGGTGCGTTCACTGGGAGGACCTACGTCGAACTGATCCCCGAGGCTGAAGGCAAGGCCGCCGTGGCGAAGCTTGAAATGGCTACGGCAGGCACCTGCAGCAGATAACGCCGCCGGACCGATTGCAGCGCGTCGGCTGCACCCTGCGGGCTGCCGGCGCCCGCGATCGGCGCGGCCGTTTATCGATCAGACGATCGTGCTGACTCGGCGGCCCTCCGTCGCGGTGATTGACCGGCGCGAGGGCCTGCTGGATTCGCCTCGAAAAATCGCTCCTTCGGATAATCGGTCCAGCCTGTTTGAATAATCGCCGATTCAAAACCCCGGATTCGAGCCAGAAATAGTCCGGGCCGATGAGCGACCTACCCCCCTGATACACCACACCATGGCGGGCCCTCGTTGCGGATCCACTGCTCGGCTTGCCCTTGGGTCCCACAGCCACGCGGCTGACCGGATCCGCCAACCTTTGGATGCAGCGCTGCACCCATTTGGGGCGTGACTGGTTTATCCTCCCGCCCTTCCATCGGTCAGGGAGGGAATACCCTTAGCCGGGCCAGTCCGGCGTACCGCGCCGTGCGTCTTGGGAGAGAAGCCCGGAAGCGCGATCCATCCAGACACGGCAGTGGCCGCCCTGAATGCCCTTCGCGAGGAAACAACATCAATCAGGAGGTTTTCCATGGCAAACCAGGTTTCGCCCGACATTCCGGGCCGGCACGACAGCGACCATCTGCAGCGCAGTTTGTCCAAACGGCACATCCAGCTCATTGCCATCGGCGGGGCCATCGGCACCGGCCTCTTCATGGGCTCTGGCAAGACGATCAGCCTCGCGGGGCCGTCGATCGTGTTCGTCTACATGATGATCGGCTTCATTCTGTTTTTCGTGATGCGGGCCATGGGCGAGCTGCTGCTGTCCAACCTGCAGTACAAGTCCTTCATCGATTTCGCGGCCGATCTGCTCGGCCCCTGGGCCGGGTTCTTCACCGGCTGGTCTTACTGGTTCTGCTGGATCATCACAGGCATTGCCGACGTGATCGCCATCTCGGCCTACTCGCAGTTCTGGTTCCCCCACCTGCCGCAGTGGGCGCCGGCGCTGGCCTGCGTGGGGCTGCTGCTGTCGCTCAATCTGCTCACGGTGAAGCTCTTCGGCGAGATCGAGTTCTGGTTCGCCATGATCAAGATCGTGGCCATCATGGCGCTGGTGGCGACCGGGTTCTACATGGTCTACGCCCATTTCGTCTCGCCCTCCGGTCGCACGGCGAGCCTGGCCAACCTGTGGAACGACGGCGGCATGTTCCCGCACGGTTGGATGGGGTTCTTCGCCGGCTTCCAGATCGCGGTGTTTGCCTTCGCGGGCATCGAGCTGGTGGGTACGACCGCCGCGGAGGCCAAGGACCCGGAGCGCACGCTGCCGCGCGCGATCAACTCCATTCCGCTGCGCATCATCGTGTTCTATGTGTTCTCGCTGGTGGCCATCATGGCGGTCACCCCGTGGCGCGAAGTGGTGCCCGGCAAGAGCCCGTTCGTCGAGCTGTTCGTGCTGGCCGGGCTGCCCGCGGCGGCCAGCGTGATCAATTTCGTGGTGCTGACCTCGGCGGCCTCGTCGGCCAACAGCGGGGTGTTTTCCACCAGCCGCATGCTGTTCGGTCTGGCCGAGAAAGGCGTGGCGCCCGGCCGCTTCGCGAAGCTGTCGCGCCGGGGCGTGCCTTCGAGCGGACTGCTGTTCTCCTGCTCCTGCCTGCTGGCCGGCGCTTTTCTCATGTGGGTGATTCCGGACCTGGTGGAGGCCTTCACGCTGGTGACCACCGTCTCGGCCATCCTCTACATGTTCGTCTGGTCGATGATCCTGCTGTCCTATATGGCCTACCGTCGCCAGCGGCCGAAGCTGCATGCGGCCTCGCTGTACAAGATGCCGGGCGGCGCCTGGATGTGCGGCGTGTGCCTGGCGTTCTTCGCCGGCATCGTGGTGCTGCTGTCGTTCGAGGCAGACACGCGGCAGGCCCTGCTGGCCACGCCCGCCTGGTTCGTGCTGCTGGCGCTGGCGTATCAGTTCGTCCGGCGCCGGCAGCCGGTACCGGGCCATGCCCCGACGGGGGCGCTGGGTGCCCGCGTGGTATCCGAGCGGGTCTGATTTCCCGATCGCTGGCCGCCATTGCGCGTGGCACCGGAGGGCCATCAATGGGGCGGCTCGGGTGGGCGGCTCGGGTGAGCCATGACAGTTAATGGCCTGGAGATCGGGGCTTTTTCGCCCCATTGGAATTTTCGCCAGGGCCTACCCTGCATGGGCCGGGCGAAGGGCGTTTTCTTGTGTGGACTGCTTCGCCACCGACAGGAGTACTTTGGCGATGACACCCCTTATTTCCGGCCTTGCATCGGTCGCATCCCTGCTGTTCAACGCGTCGTCTTCCGGGGCGGCGAAACCCTCGGCTTCCGCGCGGGACAGCGGCGCTTCGCCCGCCGAGCCCTCCACGCAGATCACCTTGAGCAAAGAAGCCGAGGCGCTGTCCGGCGTCGCGGGCCAGAGCGCGGCCGCATCCGCCCGGGGCCTGGCGGCGCGGTCTTCCCTCGCGTCGTCGCAGGGCGGGTCGGTCTCCACAGAGAATTTTGGAGAGCTGCTCACCCAGTTCGGCGCGACCCAGGCGCAGAAAGAGCAGCTGACGGCCGGGTTCGATGCCAACCACGACGGCAAGATCTCCCAGGAAGAATTCATGAAGGGCCTGGGAGACACATCTGGCGCCAAGACCGCCAACAGCGAACTGTCGCAGGCCATCCTGCAGTTGATGGATCAGGGGGGCAATGCCAATGGGGTGGTGGACGGCAAGGAGTTCGCCCGATTCTCGATGGCATTCATCGCGGCGGAGAAACGGCCTGCGTGATCGGTGGTGAGAGCCACGGGGGCCGTGGGCAAAGGGCCGCACTTGCGAACATTTGCCGGCTCAGGACTGAATCGCAGCACCTGCAATACTCAGCATCCTTGCTGGCTTCCGCATTAGGACTTCGCTCGTGGGTGATCTGATTGGTTTTTTTCTTTGGTCGGTCTTCGAACTCCTCTTCGTGTTCACAGGCCGGCTGGTGATCGGCTTTGCCAGTGGGGGCCGTTGGCGCGGAGAGCGAATGCAAGCCAAAGAAAGCCGCATTCATGGCCCGTCGGGCGCTCTGTCGTTCAAACGAGACGGGGAACGCGTCTTTACGACTGCCGGATTGGGAATCGTCGGTCTCTCTTTTTATGGGTTGTTGGCTTTGGCCCTGTTCTGGGGTGTTTCTTAAGCCGAACAGACGAAAAAAAAGCGGCCTTGGTAGGCCGCCTTTTTGAAAAATCGACACCGCGATAGCACGGCGTCGATCGGGCTTATATCCGGCCCATCAGCAGCAGGACCAGCAGGATCACCACCACCAATCCGATACCGCCGCTGGGACCGTACCCCCACGAGCGGCTGTGGCCCCAGGTAGGCAGGGCACCGATCAAGATCAAGATCAGCACGATGAGCAGGATGAGAGAAATAGACATGGTTTCCTTTGGAGTAGGTGAGTATCGGTAGACCAAGTGTCGAATGCTGAAACAATTGTTTCGGCAGGACTGGGGGCCCTGCACTCGTAGGAGGGGTCCGATGCAAAGTTGTGCTGCCGCCTTCGCTTCGAGGGTGATGCCTTCGCTACTTTTGGGGGAAGGGCGGCGGGCTTGCGCACACTTCGATCACCATCGATCCACGCCCAGGCTTGCCATGACTACTTCTGTGAATAACCTTTCCTCCAATAAGCTGGGAGGGCTTCCCGGCCTGAAGGATTCAGGTTCCGTCAAGGAGCCGACCCTTCAGAGGTCGGAATCGCGCAAAAGCCTGGGTGGCCCCGACGGCCTGCAGGCCAATAGCCAATCGAAAGGGGAGCTTGGAGGCAGCTTGGCACCGCGCTCCAACATCAATTTGCTGCGAAAGAACTCGCTGATTCAGAGCCAGAAGCGAGAACTGAGTGCCGAAGCGGTACGCGACAGCCTGATCAAATCGCGCGATGGTAAAAATTCCGATGACGGTAAAGCCTCCCTGCTGAATGACATTCACAGCAGCCCGCTTTTCCAGAAAATGCAGAAGACCAATAGCGGTAATGAAGACGCGATCATCACGATGACGCCTCCTTCCAAGGAGCAGGTACCTGCCGAAGCGACCGAGGTGCCTGTCAGCGGCCCGCCCACGCCACCCCCGCCACCACCGTTGCCGGTGAAGCCGAGCCACAGCAGCCCGGAAGAAATCAAGTTGGGTATGGACGCGCCCTCTCCTTCGGACACCGATTCCGACAGTGAGACTGAGCTGGACCTGGATGTCCACATCAGCACCGCGCCGAAAAAATCATGACACCCATGAAGAAATCGATGTGCACATGGAAGGGCCGCCTCCTTCGGACAGCGGCTCCGACGATGAGCGCGACATCGATGTCGATGTGCACATCAATGCTGGTCCAGGAAACCAAGGTTTTCATGAAGAAATCCAGGTTGACGAAAAGACGCAGCGGCTGATACGGATGCAAGAACAGCAGGAGGCCAACGCGAACGCGCTGACTGAGTTGAATGTCAGGATTCAGGAACAAGCGGCTATTCGCGACGTGATTGCCAAAATGGCTGAGGCTAATCGCAAGACCGTCGAAGCTGCGGCCAAAGCGATGGTCGACGCAGCACCCAAATAAGCCATCAAAAGTTCTCAGGCGCTGGCTGCCACCTCTGGCTCTGCCACGTTCAAGGTTGCCCACTCGCGTCGCAGCGAGCGAGTGGCGTCCACCATGTTGCGCAGCGCGGCTTCGGTTTCGGGCCAGCCGCGGGTTTTCAGGCCGCAGTCGGGGTTGACCCAGAGGTTTTCCACCGGAACGACCTGCGCGGCCTTCTCCAGCAGGCGCCGCATTTCCTGCACGCCGGGCACGCGGGGCGAGTGGATGTCGTACACGCCAGGACCGATCTCGTTGGGGTACTGAAACTCCCCGAACCCCCGCAGCAGCTCCATGTCGGAGCGGCTGGTCTCGATGGTGATCACGTCGGCATCCATGGCCGCGATCTCGGGCAGGATGTCGTTGAACTCGCTGTAGCACATGTGGGTGTGGATCTGCGTGGTCGAACGCACGCCCGATGCGCTGATGCGAAACGCCCGGGTCGCCCATTGCAGGTAGGTCTTCCAGTCCGCGCGGCGCAGCGGCAGGCCTTCGCGGATGGCGGGCTCGTCGATCTGGATGATGCCGATGCCGGCGCCTTCCAGGTCGGTCACCTCGTCGCGGATCGCCCAGGCGATCTGCTCGGCCGTGCGGCTGCGCGGCTGGTCGTCGCGCACGAAAGACCACTGCAGGATGGTGATGGGCCCGGTCAGCATGCCCTTCATGGGGCGCGGGGTGAGGCTTTGCGCGAAGGCGGTCCAGTCCACCGTCATTGGCCGAGACCGGGCGACGTCGCCGAAGAGGATGGGGGGCTTCACGCAGCGCGATCCGTAGCTTTGCACCCAGCCGTTGGCGGTGAAGGCGAATCCGTCGAGCTGTTCGCCAAAATATTCGACCATGTCGTTGCGCTCGGCCTCGCCATGCACCAGCACGTCCAGGCCCAGGGCCTCCTGCGTGCGCACGGCCCGTTCTATCTCGGCCTGCATGGCGGCGCGGTAGGTGTCCGGGGCCAGTTGGCCGCGCTTGACGGCGGCGCGGGCGGCGCGGATCTCGGCGGTCTGCGGGAACGAGCCGATGGTCGTGGTGGGCAGCAGCGGCAGTTGCAGCCGCTGGCGCTGCGCGGTCTGCCGGACAGGGAAGGGGGGCGGTGCGCTGGTCGGCGCCGGCCGGGGCACTGTCCAGGCGCCGGCCCACATCGGGGCGGTGCACGCGCTGGCTGGAGCGGCGGCTGTCGATGGCGGCGCGCGCGCTGGCCAGGGCCGCCGCATCGGGCTGTCCGTTGAGGGCGCTCTGCAGGGTCTGCAGCTCACCGAGCTTTTCCAGGGCGAAGGCCAGCCAGGATTTCACCTCGGCATCGAGCCGGTCTTCCGACGCCAGGCCGAAAGGCACGTGCAGCAGGGAGCACGAAGGCGCGATCCACAGCGGCCCCCGGTGCTTGGCGGCGATGGCGGCCAGGCGCTCCAGCGCGGCGTCCAGATCGGCCCGCCAGATGTTGCGGCCGTCCACGATGCCGACCGACAGCAGCTTGTGGCTGGGCAGCCAGTCGGTCACGGCGACCAGGTCCTCCGGCGCCCGCACGGCGTCCACGTGCAGGCCGGCCACGGGCAGCTGGCACGCGAGCCGGGTGTTTTCCTGCAGGGGCGAGAAGTAGGTGGCCAGCAGCACCTGGGCGCCGGCGCGGTTGAGCTGCCAGTACGCCGGCTCGAACGCGTGTCGCCAGGCATCGGGCAGGTCCAGGCCCAGGATGGGCTCGTCGATCTGCACCCAGGCCACGCCCTGGCGCTTGAGCCGCGCGAGGATCTGTTCGTACACGTCCAGCAGCGGCTGCAGCAGCGAAAAGCGGTCGAAGCCCTCGGCCTTTTCCTTGCCCAGGTACAGAAAGCTCAGGGGCCCGAGCAGCACCGCCTTGACAGGGTGGCCCAGGGCCTGCGCCTCGGCCACCTCGTCGAACAGGCGCTCGCTGGCCAACCGGAAGGTGGTGGACGGCGTGAATTCCGGCACGAGGTAGTGGTAGTTGGTGTCGAACCACTTTGTCATCTCCAGCGCGAACTGGCTGGCGTGTGGCGTGGCGGGCGCGTGGCCGCAGGCGCCCTGGCCCGACTCGCCCTGGCAGGCGGCCGCGGTGGCGGTGGACTCGCCACGGGCCATCTTGAAGTAGCGGGCCAGTTCGGGCTGGCCGGGCACGAAGCCGTAGCGCGCGGGCTCGGCACCCAGCAGCTGGATGTGGTTGGCCACATGGTCGTAGTAGGCGAAGTCGCCCACGGTGACGAAGGCCAGGCCCGCGTCGCGCTGGGCCTGCCAATGGCGGGCGCGCAGATCGGCGCCCACGGCCTCCAGCGCCTCAGCGGTCAGGTCGCCGCGCCAGTGCTTTTCCAGCGCGACCTTGAGTTCCCGGTGTGCGCCCATGCGCGGAAAACCGAGGGTGTGGGTGGAGATGGGTGATTGGGCCATGGTCGAAATTCCTTTGAATGGGTGGTGCGCTGAGGCAGGCCGCCATGGTCCGGTGATTGCCTTTATTATTCAAACGAAAGTTTTGTGCCCTCATCTTGAGAATATCTAATGAACCAGTCGATCCTGGAAATCCGCCACCTGCGCACCCTGGCCGCCCTGCGCGACAGCGGCAGCTTGGTTCGCGCCGCGCAACTGCTCAATCTCACCCAGTCGGCCCTGTCGCACCAGATCAAGCTGCTGGAAGACCGCTACAACGCGCCCCTGTTCGAGCGCAAGTCCGTGCCGCCCCAGTTCAGCGCCACCGGCACGCGGCTGCTGGCGCTGGCCGATGCCTTGCTGCCCCAGGTGGAGGCGGCCGAGCGCGACGTGGCGCGGCTGTCGATGGCGTCCGCCGGTCAACTGCGCATCGCCGTGGAATGCCACACCTGCTTCGACTGGCTGATGCCCGCGATGGACGCTTTCCGCAGCCGCTGGCCCGAGGTGGAGATGGACATCGTGAGCGGCTTTCACGCCGATCCGGTGGGCTTGCTGCACCAGGACCGGGCCGACCTGGCAATCGTGTCGGAGGTGGACGGCGACGAGGCGGGCGTCGACCACCACCCGCTGTTCGGATTCGAGATCCGCGCGCTGCTGGCCAACGGGCACCCGTTGGCCGACAAGCCGTGGCTGGCCGCGCAGGACTTTGCCGACCAGACCCTCATCACCTACCCGGTGCCTGACGAGATGCTGGACATCGTGCGCCAGGTGCTGGAGCCCGCCGGCATCCGCCCGCCCCGGCGCACCACGGAACTCACCGTCGCCATGCTGCAGCTCGTGGCCAGCGGCCGCGGCGTGGCGGCCTTACCGCTCTGGGCGGTGCAAAGCTATCTGGACCGCGGCTATGTCACCGCCCGGCCCGTGGGCGAACAGGGCCTGATGGGCGAGCTGCACGCGGCCTGCCTGCCTCAGTTGTCGGGCCGGCACTACCTGCAGGACTTCGTGGGCGTGATCCGCGAGACGAGCTTCGTTGCGCTCAAGGCCGTCACGCTGCTGTAGTCGGCGGCGGTGCCGGTGCGTATTTGTCGCCGACCTGTTCGCGCAGGGGATGCGTGTCGTAGACGATCTGCATGGCCCGGATGCGTGGGCTGCCGGGGTCAAAGGTGAAGACATCGACGCAGGTGAAGGTCACCTCGCGGCCGTCGCTCAAAGTCCAGTCGTAGCGGAAGTAGGCCGCGATGCGCACGGCGCCGCCGTCCTGCGGTGCCACCGAGGCGAAGAGGTCCAGCACGGTGATCACGCTGCCATTCGAGGCCTGCGCGAGCCGGTGGAAGAACTCGCGGGCGCCCAGGGTGCCGAGAAAAGGCGAGTGCACGAGCCCGTCGTCTTCGAAGCAGGCGATCAGGCCCTTGGTATCGCTGGCGTGGAGGTGGCCCAGGTAGGCCTTGACGGTGTCGAGCGGGTGCGTGGTCATGCGGTGTCCTTGGTGGGTCGCTGGGGAGATCGCCGTAGCTTGGCGGCGCCGGCACTGTCCGGCAAGCCACAATCGGTGCCAATACATAAAGGGTGCTTATGTATCTGCGCCATCTGCAATACCTTCGGTCGGTCGTCGAGCATGGCTCTTTTGCCCGGGCCGCACAGGCCTGTGGCGTCTCCCAGCCTGCCATCAGCCAGGGAATGAAGGCGCTGCAGGCGCACTTTTCCGCCCCTTTGCTGGTCCGAGCGGGGCGCCGCTATGTGCCGACCGAGTTGGCGCGATCGGTGGCGGCGCAATCGTCGTCGCTGGGGCAGCGCATGGGAGCGCTGGGGTTCAAGCCAGTGCCTGCACCCGACCGGAACGTGCTGCGCGTCGGGCTGACGCCATCCGCCGCCCTGGTCTGGGGCCCCGTGCTGTATGCGCGCTGGTGCCTTCCTAATCCCCGGCGCAGCCTCGACATGGCGACGGCGGACGAGGGCGCGTTGCTCGCCGGGCTGCTGCAGGGGCGGTTCGATGCGGTCATCGCGCCCAAGCCGCGCCAATTTGCGCACCCGGACCTGTCCGAGCGCCTGCTTTACGAGCTCCAGCCGCAGGTCTATGCCCGCCGCGGCCATCCCCTGGCACGGGCCCGAACGTTGGCGCAGCTGCAGGGCGCTGCGTGGGCCTGCGTCGGGCCCAGCGTCAAAGGTCCCGTCGATGTGCTCACCGAGGCGCACCGCGTGCGCCGCATGCCTGTGCCCAAGATCGCGGTGCGCTGTCCCGATTTCGCCAGCATGCTCCATCTGGTGGGGCAATCCGAGCTGTTGGCCGTCGTGCCCCATCCGGCACTGCTCGGCGCCGCGACGCCGGTGGTTAGGGCGCTTCAACTCGCCGAGGCCTTGCCGCTGTATGGCATGTGGCTGTTCGAACTGCGTACCCGGCCATCGCGCATCGATCCGCAGTGGGTCGCAACCGATCTCTCCCTATCGCAGTCCCGCAGTTGAATGGGATATTGCAAGAAATCAGAGGGCGTGAAGTTTTCGTTGCAGCGGCCCATAATGGCTTTTCTCCCATTCATGCCCACTGTTGCCACCATGCATTCCTCGCAGACCCCTTCATCGTTCGTGCGTCCATTGATCGCATTCCTGTCCCTCGCTTTTGCCGGCACCCTGGTCCAGGCCGCACCGGTGCCCGACGTGCACGCCCTGGCGCAAAAGGAGCAGCAACCGTTGCTGGACACGCTGCGCGACCTGGTGCACATCGAATCGGGCAGCAAGGACATCGACGGCCTGAACCAGATCGCCGCGCGCATTGCCCAGCAACTGAAGGCCCAGGGTGGCACCGTGGAGATCCTGCAGCCCACCGACATCTATCGCCTGGACGACACGCCCGAGAAGGTGGGCCCGGCGGTGCATGCCGAGTTCAAGGGCTCCGGCACGAAGAAGATCCTCTTCATCGCGCACATGGACACGGTGTATCTCAAGGGCATGCTCAAGGACCAGCCCTTTCGCATCGATGGCGGCAAGGCCTACGGCCTGGGCATCGCGGACGACAAGCAGGGCGTGGCCACCATCCTGCACACCGTGGGCCTGCTGCAAAAACTCGGCTTCAAGGAGTACGGCACGCTCACCGTGCTGATCAACGGCGATGAGGAAATCAGCTCGCCCGGAGCGCGCAGCACCATCACCCGCGTCGCGGCCGACCAGGATGCGGTGTTTTCCTTCGAGGGCGGCGGCACGGACGGCAGCCTGCGCCTGGCCACCAGCGGTATCGGCGCGGCCTACCTGACGGTGCAGGGCCGGGCCTCGCACGCCGGCGCCGCGCCCGAAAAGGGCGTGAATGCGCTCTACGAGCTGTCGCACCAGCTGCTGCAGCTCAAGGACCTGTCCAGGCCCGAGCAGGGCCTCAAACTGAACTGGACGGTGGCCCAGGCCGGCACCAACCGCAACGTGATTCCCGCCGAGGCCACGGCCCAGGCGGACGCCCGCGCCCTGCGCGTGGCGGACTTCGACGGGTTGGAAAAAGAACTGCAGGCCAAGGTGCAGACCAAGTTGCTGCCCGAATCCAAGGTGTCGGTGAAGTTCGAAGTGCGCCGCCCGCCGCTGGAGGCCAACGACGCCTCGCGCCGCGTGGCCGGCCACGGCAAGGCCATCTACCAGGAACTGGGCCTGCCCCTGAACGTGGTGGACAAGGCCACCGGCGGCGGCACCGACGCGGCGTTCGCCGCGCTGAAGACCCGCGGTGCCGTGGTGGAGGGCATGGGCCTGTCGGGCTACGGGGCACATTCCAACAACGCCGAATACGTGCAGATCGACACCATCGTGCCCCGGCTGTACCTGGCCACGCGCATGGTGATGGATATTTCGCGAGGCGTGCTCAAGTAAGCCAGTGGTGTCGCGGGGCAAAGAAGGTTCCGCTCCGCAATTACCCATTTTTTGGCAGAAAACTATCCATATTGCATGGCTAAAAGGCAGCAATATTGATATATTTCTGTGCATATGCAGCCGCAATGCACGCTCCAGATCCACGCCCAAGGCCGGTGGCACGACGCCGCCAGCGTCCTGCTGCTGGGTGATCCCGCCCAGGGCTGGCGCACACCCAGCTACACCGGTTATGCGGTGGAATGGGCTGTGGAGCACGGGGGCCGGCGCGATGCCTGGGCGCTGGCCAGCGGCTTCGCCACCGGGCTGGAGCCGCTGGAGCTGCGCCAGTGGCCCGGCTTTCTGGCGGACCTGCTGCCACAGGGCCATGGCCGCGAAGAGCTGCTGCGCCAGCTGGGCCTGCCCGAGGCGTCGGAAGCCGTGGCCGACTGGCCGCTGCTGCTGGCCGGGGCCGGCAACCCCATCGGCCACCTGCGGGTGAAAGAGGCGGCCGACTGGCTGCAGGCGCGCACCGGGCCGCGCCGCGGCTTCACCGATGCCGAGGTGGCCGAGCGGTCGTCCGACTTCATGGACTACCTGGGCCGCCACGGGCTTTTCGTGGCCGGGTCGTCGGGCGTGCAGGGCGAATGGCCCAAGGTGCTGCTCACGCGCTCGGCCAGCGATGGCCTGCTGCACCTGGACCATTCGCTGCCCGATGG
The DNA here is from genome assembly GCF_057541515.1 of Acidovorax sp. KNOB132. Lineage (NCBI taxonomy): Bacteria > Pseudomonadati > Pseudomonadota > Betaproteobacteria > Burkholderiales > Comamonadaceae > Acidovorax > Acidovorax sp. KNOB132. The sequence goes on along the minus strand of NZ_BAAJYT010000009.1, from coordinate 10,504 downwards.
CGAGGCGGCAGCGCATTTCATCGTCAAGTTCGGCCGCGGCACGAACGAGCGACTCGCGGCCATCCTGCGGCACGAGGCGCCCTACATGGACATTGCCCGGCACCTGGGGCTGCGAGTCCACGCGCCGCTGGTGCTGCGCGACCGGGCGCTTTTCATTCCGCGCTTCGACCGCATCGCCGGCGACGCGGCGCGTGGCTCGGGACAGGGCGGCGGCGTGGTGCGGCTGGCGCAGGAAAGCATCGCCACGCTCACCGGCCGGGCGGGCTTCGGCGCCGTGCCCTCGCACGAGGAAGTGTGCCGCCAGCTGGCCCGCGTGTGCACCGATCCCGCTGCCGAAGTGGCGGAGTACCTGCGCCGCGACGTGGCCAACCTGGCCCTGGGCAACAAGGACAACCACGCGCGCAACACGGCCGTGCAGCGCGGTTTCGACGGGCGCATCGCCCTCACGCCGGTGTTCGACTTCGCGCCCATGTACCTGCACCCCGATGGCATCGCGCGGCGCATCCGCTGGGCGGTGGGGGACGACGGTGCGCCGGACTGGCGCCGGGTGCTGGACGCCGTCGCCGCCGAATGCGGACTGCCGCGCGCCCCGCTGGCCCAGGCCTTGCGGGACCTGGCCGGCCCCCTGGAAGCAGTGGCGCGCGACGGCGGTGGCTTCGGCCTGGAGCCGGAGGTGCACCGCTTTCTGCAGCCCGCCATCGCGGCCCAGGTGCAGGCGCTGCAGGCCCTGTGACATCAACACTTGAAAAGCGGGCCCCTTTCGCATGGACAAACGCTACACCCCCCTTCCACTGGCACAGCAACTGCTGCTGCGCCGCCAGGCCGTGCAGGACCTGCTGGACCACCCGCAATGGACCCTGCGCGAGTCCATCCGCCACCTGCGCAGCACCTTGCGGCTGACCTCGGCCGAACTGGCGCGCCTGGCGGGCATCTCGCACCGCGCGCTGCAGGACATCGAGCAGGGCCGCAGCCCGGGCACGGTGCAGACGATGAACCGCATCCTGGGCGTGCTCGGTCTGCGGCTGGGGGTGGTGCGGGCACCGGTGGAGCCCGTGGCGCCGGACGACGGCGGTGGCCCCGTTGCCTGACGGGCCACAATGCGCGGCACACAACGCGCGGCATTCTGTTTGCTATCAATTTAATAGCTGTATGCCCTAGTGTTGATTGTGCTGGTGGCCATTTTGGCTTTAACCCCTCCGCGGGGTCACCCGGGCGACCGCCTGCGCCCGCGGCGCCTTCACAATGGCCCGATGACCTCACAGAAAGAACACATGCTGGCCGGCCGGCTCTACCACGCCGGCGATCCCGAACTCCAGGCCGACATGGCGGCCAACAAACGCTGGCTCGTGCGCTACAACGCGGCACTGGCCGCAGACCCCGCCGAGCGGCGCGCGCTGCTGGCCGAGCACCTGGGCTCGGTGGGCGAGGGGGCCGTGGTGCGCCCGCCGTTCCACTGCGACTACGGCTTCAACATCCACCTGGGCACGGGGGTGTTCCTCAACTTCAACTGCGTGATCCTGGATGTGGTCGAAGTGCGCATCGGTGACGGCACGCAGATCGGGCCGGGCGTGCAACTGCTCGCGGCGGACCACCCGCGGTCGCCACAGGAGCGGGCCCAGGGCCTGGAGTTCGGCCGCCCGGTGACCATCGGCCGCAACGTGTGGATCGGTGCCGGCGCCCTGGTGATGCCCGGCGTGACGGTGGGCGACGACGCCATCATCGGCGCGGGCAGCGTCGTCACGCGCGATGTACCTGCCGGCGCCACCGTGGTGGGCAACCCGGCCAGGGTGCTGCCGCCGCGCCAGGGCTGAAACATCGGCGCGGGGAGACGCCCGCCTCGCATGCCCCTTCGCTTGCCAGATCTTTTTCATGCAACTAATAATGTTGCATGAAACAAGACAGCAAGCTATCCGGCGTTCTCCACGTGCTGCTGCACATGGCCGAGAACGACACTCCGTCCACCTCCGAATCGCTGGCCCAGGCCATGCACACGCATCCCGTCGTCGTGCGGCGGGTGATGGCGGGCCTGCGCGAGGCGGGCTTCGTCGCCTCTGCCAAGGGCCATGGCGGCGGGTGGGTGCTGTCGTGCCCGCTGGAGGAGGTGAGCCTGGCCGACATCCACCGCGCCGTGGGCGAGCCGCCGTTTCTCGCAGTCGGCCACCGCACCGAGCGCCCGGAATGCCTGGTGGAGCAGGCGGTGAACGCCGCGCTCGACGGCACTTATCGAGAGGCCGAGGCGCTGCTGCTGGCGCGCCTGGAGCAGATCACCCTGGCCGATCTGTCGCGCGACTTCCACCGCCGCTTCGCCCAGAGTGGCCTGTCGATGAAGGAGGTGTCCCATGCGGTTTGATGCCTTGGTCATCGGCGGCAGCTTTGCCGGCCTGTCCGCCGCCATGCAGATCGCTCGCGCCCGGCGCAGCGTGTGCGTGGTGGATGCGGGCGCGCCGCGCAACCGCTTCGCGGCGGCGTCGCACGGGTTCTTCGGCCAGGACGGCGAGCGGCCGCAGGACATGATCGCGCTGGCGCGCCGCCAGCTCCTGGCCTATCCGTCCGTCACGTTCAATGCCGGAACGGCGACGCAGGCGCGCGCCACCGGCCCGCTGGCCGAAGGCGATAACGGTGGATTCGCCGTGACGCTGGATTCGGGCGAGTCGCTGGCCGCCCGCAAGCTGCTGCTGGCCACCGGTGTGCGCGACGAGCTGCCTGCCGTCGATGGCCTGCGCGAGCGCTGGGGCGCCACCGTGCTGCATTGCCCGTATTGCCACGGCTACGAGGTCGGTGGCCGGCCGCTGGGCACGCTGTACGCCGCGCCCGCCTCGGTGCACCACGCGTTGCTCGTGGCCGACTGGGGCCCGATGACGCTGTTCCTGAATGGCCACGAGGCGCCCGATGCCGAATCGCTGGCGCAACTGGCCGCTCGCGGCATCACCCTCGAGCCGGCGCGCATCGCGGGCCTGGAAGGGGACGCACCCGCCTTGTCGGGCGTGCGCCTGGAAGATGGCCGCCGGGTGCCGATCGAGGCGCTGTTCGTGCCGCCGCGCACGCACATGGCCAGCCCGCTGGCCGAGCAACTGGGCTGCGCCTTCGACGAGGGGCCGGCCGGCCTGGTGATCCGCACCGATGCCACGCAGCAGACCATGGTGCCCGGTGTGTTTGCCGCGGGAGACGCGGCCATGCCGGGCCACAACGCGACGCTGGCATCCGCGAACGGGCTGATGGCGGGCGTGTGGCTGCACAAGGCGCTGGTGTTCGGGACGTGATGCCCGGGCGCCGGAGGACGGCCTGAAAGCGTGGGAGGGTAGACGGGAAGAAGGGAAGGGGGGCGGCGCTGCGGCGGCCGCCTCGCCATGGGCTGCTAGGCCCCGCTGCCGCAGCGCGGGGCCGCCGCGCCGCTCAGAGAATGATCTTGAGCAGCACGAAAAACGACGACGCCGGCGCCCACGCACATGAGCACGCGCTTGCCCTGCGGCATGGGGTTCTTCTTGAGCGAAAAATAGGTGCCGACGCCTGCGCCGATCGAGATGCCGAGAATGGATGCAACGGACATGGGATTCCCTCTGAAGAGTGATGAATGGGTGGGAAGGGGAGGGAAGGTGCGGCCTGCGGCGTCAACCGCATTGCGCAAGGAAAGGCGGGAGTCTAAAGAGCACGGCGCCGCCGACCTGTAACCTCCGGTAATGCGCTCGGACATGGTTGCCAGATTGCTATATGAATGATAGCTATCTGCCGGCGTGGAATCTGCGCCGGGGCCCTGTCGAGGCAAGGCCCCGGCGCGCCGCGCTCAGTCCTCTTCCGACTCGCCCAGGAATCCGCCGCTCTGGTGGCCCCAGAGCCGGGCATACACACCCCCTTGTGCCAGCAGCTGCGCGTGCGTGCCTTCTTCGATGACCTGCCCGGCATCCAGCACGATGAGGCGGTCCATCGCGGCGATGGTGGACAGGCGGTGGGCGATGGCGATCACCGTCTTGCCCTGCATCAGCCCGTCCAGGCTCTGCTGGATGGCGGCCTCGACCTCGGAGTCCAGCGCGCTGGTGGCCTCGTCCAGCAGCAGGATGGGCGCATCCTTGAGCATCACCCGCGCGATGGCCACGCGCTGGCGCTGGCCGCCCGAGAGCTTCACGCCGCGCTCGCCCACGTGGGCGTCGTAGCCGCGACGGCCCTGCAGGTCGGTCAGCGTGTCGATGAAGTCCGCGGCCTGCGCCCGAAGGGCGGCCGCGTGCAGGTCCTGCTCGCTCGCGTCGGGCCGGCCGTAGAGGATGTTGTCGCGCATCGAGCGGTGCAGCAGGGAGGTGTCCTGCGTGACCATGCCGATCGCCTGGCGCAGGCTGTCCTGCGTCACGTGCGCGATGTCTTGCCCGTCGATCAGCACGCGGCCGGTCTGCACGTCATGAAAGCGCAGCAGCAGGTTCACCAGCGTCGATTTGCCGGCGCCCGAACGGCCGATCAGGCCGATCTTCTCGCCCGGCCGGATGGTGAGGTTCAAGCGGTCGATGACCGGCTTGCCGCCCTGGTAGGCGAAGGTCACGTTGTCGAACCGCACCTCGCCGCGCGGCACGGCCAGGGGGCGCGCATCGGGCGCGTCCACCACCGTGTGTGGCCGGGTGAGGGTGTTGATGCCGTCCTGGATGGTGCCCACGCTCTCGAACAGCGTGGTCATCTCCCACATCACCCAGTGGGCATGGCCCGACACGCGCAGCGCCATCGCGGTGACGGCCGCCACCGCGCCCGCGCCCACCTGGCCCAGCGACCACAGCCACAGGGCCGTGCCGCAGGCGCCCATCATCATGGCCACCACCAGGATGTGGTTCACGATCTCGAAGCGGCTCACCAGCGCATCTGCGCGTAGCCCGTGTGCTTGAACGCATCCATGGCCGCGCGGGCGAACTCGGCCTCGCGCCGGGTGTGCGAGAACAGCTTGACGGTGGCGATGTTGGTGTAGGCGTCGGTGATGCGCCCGGTCATCACCGACCGCGCATCGGCCTGCGCCTTGCCCACCTGGCCCAGGCGCGGCACGAAGTACCAGCACGCCAGGCCGTAGCAGACGATCCACACCAGAAAGGGCACCAGCAGCCGCAGGTCGAAGCCGGCGGCCAGCAGCAGGATGGTGAACAGGTACACCCCCATGCCGATCACCACGTCGGTCGTGGTGAAGATCATGTCGCGCACGGCCAGGGCCGTCTGCATGATCTTGGTGGTGATGCGGCCCGCGAACTCGTCGGCATAGAAGGCCATGCTCTGGCCCAGCATCAGCCGGTGGAAGTTCCAGCGCAGGCGCAGCGGGAAATTGATGGCCAGCGTCTGGTGCTTGACGCTGGTCTGCACCGCCACCAGCACGATGCTGCCCAGCAGCATGCCGATCACCAGCGCCAGCGTGCCCCGGCGCTCGGCCCACAGCGCCGCGGGGCTGACCTGGGTGAGCCAGTCCACCACATGGCCCAGCACGGCGAACAGCAGGGCCTCGTACACCGCGATAGCGGCCGACAGGCCCGCCATCATCACCACGTAGCGGCGCAGCCCGCGTGTGCCGGACCACACGAAAGCCATGAAATCCTTGGGGGGCAGGGTGGGTTCGTTGCCGGGGTAGGGGGGAAGTCGCTTTTCGAAAAACTCAAACACAGGCTCAACTCCTTGGGCCGCCATCGTAAGGGGCCGCCGTCGGCCGTGTGCCCGCGGGGTCTTGGCGCTGCCGTTTCGCCATCCCGATCCTTCGATCGTGTCCGACGTGGTGCGCTTAGGGCCGCTGCATAGAATCCCCCGCAGAGCGGCCTGGGCGAACGGCGGGCGCGCCCCCCGGGTCCTGGGCGCTCCTTCTTTTGCCCTCTTTCCTGCCGTCGATCAATCTTTTGGAACAAAGGCTTTCATGCTTGCACCGCAGCAGTGGATTTGGGGCGTGGTCGCCGTGGCGACCAGTGCGGTCATCCTTCGCCCCTGGCGCCTGCCCGAAGCGGTGTGGGCCGTGGCGGGCGCGCTGGCGCTGGTGGGTTTCGGGCTGCTGCCGGCCAGCCAGGCCTGGAAGGGCGTGCTGCGCGGCGAAGACGTATACCTGTTCCTGGCCGGGATGATGCTGCTGTCGGAGATGGCGCGCCGCGAGGGCGTGTTCGACTGGCTGGCGGCCCTGGCGGCCCGCCGTGCCGGCGGCTCTGGCAGCCGGCTTTTCACCTGGGTCTATCTGGTGGGCACGCTGGTCACCGTGTTCCTGTCCAACGACGCGACCGCGGTGGTGCTGACCCCCGCGGTGTTCGCCGTGGCCCGCGCGGTGGGTGCCTCGCCGCTGCCCTACCTCTTCATCTGCGCCTTCGTCGCCAATGCGGCGAGTTTCGTGCTGCCCATCTCCAACCCGGCCAATCTGGTGCTCTGGGGCGGGCACATGCCGCCGTTGCCCCAGTGGCTGGCGCTGTTCGCGCTGCCTTCGCTGGCGTCCATCGCCGCGACCTTCCTGGCGCTGCGGTTCGCGCTGCGCCACCGCATCGACGCCACCATCCGCACCGAAGTGCCTCCCAGCCCCTTGAGCCGCGGCGGCGCCCTGGCGGCCGCCGGGCTGGCCGTGTCGGTGGTGGTGCTGGTGGCCTGCGCGTGGTTGCGCGTGCCGCTCGGCTGGCCCACGCTGGGGGCGGCCTTGGTGACCTTGGCGCTGCTGCGCATCGGGTGCGGCAGCGCTGTCTGGCCCACGGTGCGCTCGGTGTCCTGGAGCGTGCTGCCGCTGGTGGCGGGGCTGTTCGTGTTCGTGCAGGCCCTGGAGTACACCGGCGTGGTGGGGCTGCTGGCCGATGCCTTGCGCAAGGCGGCCACGGCCTGGCCGGGCGGCGCGGACGTGGGGGTGGGCGCCTTGCTGGGCATCGCCGCCAATCTCGTCAACAACCTGCCCGCCGGCCTGCTGGCGGGGGCGGCGCTGGATGCCGCGAACGCCTCGCCGTCGATGCGGGCCGCGGCCCTGATGGGCATCGACATCGGGCCCAACCTGTCGATCACCGGTTCGCTGGCCACACTGCTGTGGCTGGCCGCATTGCGGCGCGAAGGCCAATCGGTCAGTGGCTGGCAGTTCCTGCGGCTGGGCGCCTGGGTGATGCCCCTGGGGCTGGGCGCGGCGCTGCTCACCCTGTGGATCACACACGTCGCGCTGCGCTGACCGGCTGTGTCAACGCGGCCGTCCGGCCGCTGCGCGAAGGCCTATCGGTACACCACCGTGATGCGCGGCACGGCCTTGACCCCGGGCTGGCGCGAGAGGAAATCCGACAGGAACGCGATCAGGCTCTTTTCGCACAGCGCCATCACGGCTGGGTCCGACGCCATGGCCGCGCCTTGCTTGGCAGCGCGCTGCGACGCCTCCTGCGTGAGGCGGATGACCGCACCCTTGTTGTCGGTCAGCAGGCCGCCCGACAGCACGCGGTGGCGCAACTGGCTGATGGCCGGGGTCGCCACCAGCGTCGGCTTGGCCAGGTGGATCTCGATGCCGGCCGGGGTGCTGCGCAGTTCGTAGCTCTGGGGCCGCAGGTCGTAGCCGAACGAGTATTCGGCCGAGTACCAGATCGCCACCACGCCTGTGGAGGCCAGGCCCAGCACGGACTTTTCGACGATCTGGGTGGTGCCTTCCTCGCGCACCACGGTGGCCGCCATGAGCTTCATCTGCTCCGACAGCGATTGCTTGCCCACCGTGAGGTAGTCGGTATAGCGCGTGTAGCCCAGCAACTGCTCGGTCTTCTGGCTCACCTCCTGCTGCAGCTGCGCGACCTGGGCGCGCGCGGCGCGCATGCGTCCCTGCGCCACCCACCAGGCCGTGGCGGCGATGGCGGCCAGCATGGCCAGCAGCAGGGTCAGGAGGGTGAGGCGGGCACGTGACATAAGCAAGGAAGGGGCGAAGAAGGTGCGAAGAAGGCCGGGCAGGACAAGGCGCAGAGCATAGCCGGCCGCCGCGACAGGCCTGGCCGCGCGGGTGGGCCCATGCCGCGCATGGGTTTTCGGAGGACGCATCCGCAGGCATAATTGAGAACCAATCGCATTTTGAAACCGAGGCAAACGATGGCTGGCAGCACTGCAGCGTCCCGCCTGCATGTCGTCTCGCGCATCGCGGCCGGCATGCTGGGCGGCTACGCATTCACCTGGGGATTCATCGCGCTGTGCGTGGGCCTGGCATTCGCGGCGGGCATGCCATTCCACGATGCCGAGGCCATGGGCTACATCGTGGGCTTCATCGTGTTTCTGGTGGCCTTCCTCTGGGCCTTTTCGGATTCCCGGCTCGGCCGTGTCTGGCTGGTGCTGGCGGGTGGCGGCGCCCTGATGGCCGGCACCGCGTCGCTGGTGCAGATGGCGCTGATCTGACCGGCCCCCTGTGCCGGCGGTTTTCGTGTCCGTCCCGTTGCCTTGTCGGTCCTGTCTGTGCTGTCTTTAGCGGAAAGGCATTCGTCCCGTGTTCCAGAACTTTCGGCTCACCATGGCCTGGCTGCACACCTGGTTCGGCCTGGTGCTGGGCTTCGTGCTCATGGTCGTTTTCTTCTTCGGCTCGCTGTCGGTGTTCGACCGCGAAATCGACCGCTGGGCCATTCCCGAAACCCGGTTCGCCCCGCAGCCCATGCCGTCGTTCGACCGCGTACTGCAGCCGGCCTTCCAAACCATGACGCGGCCCGATGCCGCCAACCTCGAGGCGGCTCGCAGCCGGGTGAACGGCCCGCTGGCCGATACCTTCCCCATCGTGAACAGCTGGGGCGCCTACACCACCCACCGCGATCCGGTGCTCGGCATGTTCACCAGCTTCGCCCTGCCCAATGCCAAGGATGCGGACGACCAGGTGTGGGGCACGCGCACCATCGACCCACGCAACGGTAATCCGCTGCCGGACGACCACCTCAAGATCGGCAGCCGGTTCTTCTACCCGCTGCACTACAGCCTGCACCTGGAATGGAAAAGCCTGGGCTACTGGATCGTGGGCTTCGCCGCGCTGATGATGCTGGTGGCGCTGGTCAGCGGCGTGGTCATGCACCGCAAGATCTTCCGCGAGATCTTCACCTTCCGGCCGCGCAAGCACACCCAGCGCAGCGCCCTTGATCTGCACAACCTGACCGGCGTGGTGGCGCTGCCGTTCCATTTCATCTTCGCGCTTTCGGGCCTGGTGATCTTCGGCGGCATCTACTTTCCCGTCACCGAAACCCAGTTGCATCCGCTGCACGAACTGCATGAGCAGCATGAAGCGCTGGAGACCGGCCTGCCGGCCAAGCGCGCGGGCACGCCCGGCATGCTCGCCTCGGTGGACGCCATGGTGGCCGAGGCCCAGCGCCGCTGGGCCGCCAAGGGCATGGCGGGCGAGGTCGGCTATCTGAACGTGCAGCACGTGGGCGATGCCAATGCCTATGTGAGCGTGTTCCGCGCCGGCACCGACCGCGTCACGCTCACGGGGGAGGGCATCCACTTCAAGGGCGCCACCGGCGAGGTGTTGCGCGAAGACCCGCCGCCCACGGCGATCGCGGGCATCAACAACTTCCTCACCGGCCTGCACCTGCAGCATTTCCGGCACTGGCTGCTGCGCTGGCTGTACGTGCTGGGCGGCCTGTCGGGCTGCGTCTGCATCGCCACCGGCTTCATCTTCTTCGTGGAAAAGCGCAAGCGCCAGCACGCCAGGCAAGGTCTCTCCGGCGCGCGCTGGGTGGACGCCTTCGCGGTGACCACCGTGACCGGCATGCTCATCGCCACCTTCGCCATGCTGATCGGCAACCGGGTGCTGCCGACCGATCTGCCGGGCCGGGGCACCTGGGAGCAATCCGTGTTCTGGGGCGCCTGGGTGCTGGCTTTTCTGCATGGCGTGTGGCGCACGGCGCCGGTGGGGCAGGGCCGGATGGCGCCCGCGTGGGCCGAGCAGTGCTGGGCCGCGGCCGCGTTGGCGGTGGTTGCCGTGCTGCTGAACTGGACCACGACTGGCGACCATCTGCTGCGCACACTTGCTAACGGCTATTGGCCCGTGGCGGGCATGGACCTGGCCCTGCTGACTGCCGCCGCTTTGGCCCTGGTAGCGGCCCGCAGGCTTCGCCAGCGAGCGCGGAGCGCTGCCGCAACGGTGGGCCGCACCGCCCAGGGCATACCTGGGGCTTCTCGTGCTTGACGCATTGCTTTTGCTGGCCGCCGTAGCGGCCAACGTCGCCGGGATGGGGTGGCTGGCACTGTCCATGGAAGTGCACTGGGACGAGGCACTCGGCAACGCCCCCCCCCCAGTCCCGCCGCACGGCAGTGGCGCTGCGCGTGGCAGGCGCCGCCGCGTTGGTTGGATCGTTGGCTTTGTGTCTGAGCGTGGACCACGGCTCGATGGCTTCGCTGGTGTGGGTGATGGCTCTGGCGGGGGCTGCCTTCGGCATCGCCCTGACACTGGCCTGGCGCCCGCGAACACTGGGAATTCTGGTCCCGTGGGTGCCGGCCGCCACGGGTACGGGCCGCTGAGTGAACGAGCGAACTGCGACTACAAAAAGAAACCCGCCGAAGCGGGCTCGAAAAGTAGCCAGGAGGGAGGAGGAGATCGATTGAT